>VAXT01000224.1 GCA_005883245.1 Actinomycetota bacterium
GTCCTTGCGCTTGAACGCTCCGCCCTGCTGCTCGAGGGCGTCGAGGATCTCGCCGGCGAGCTTCTCGTCCATGTGCTTCTCGCGGCGCTGGCGCGCGAACGTCACGATCCAGCGGACGGCGAGCGTCCGGGCACGGCGCTGGGGGACCTCGACGGGAACCTGGTACTGCGCCCCGCCGACTCGCCGCGGGCGAACCTCGAGCACGGGCGTCACGGTCTTCACCGCCTGTTCGAGCACCTCGATCGGCGGCTTGCCGGTCTTCGAGCCGACGCGGTCGAGCGCGCCGTAGACGATCTGCTCGGCCGAAGACTTCTTTCCGCGCGTCATCACCTTGTTGATCACCTGGGTGACGAGCTGCGAGTTGTAGACGGGGTCCGGCGCCACGGGCCGGACTGGGATCTCTGCGCGACGAGGCATGGGCTAGCCCTTCTTGGCCCCGTACTTCGAGCGGCCCTGCTTGCGGTCGCTCACGCCCGCGGTGTCGAGGGCGGCGCGGATCACCTTGTAGCGGACGCCCGGCAGGTCGCGAACACGTCCGCCGCGGATGAGCACGACGGAGTGCTCCTGGAGGTTGTGCCCCTCACCCGGGATGTAGGTCGTGACTTCGAACCCGTTGGTCAGACGGACACGCGCCACCTTCCGAAGGGCCGAGTTCGGCTTCTTCGGGGTGTGCGTGAACACGCGTGTGCAAACCCCCCGCTTCTGCGGGGCGCCGGTGAGGGCCGGGCGCTTGGTCTTGCTCTTGGGCGCGCGGCGACCTTTGCGAACGAGTTGGTTGACAGTGGGCATGAGCTCCTGGAGATAGGTTCTGACACAACAAAGGTCGGCAGGCGGCCGCCTGCCAACCGAGCACGGAATGGTAGCGAAAATGCGAGGCGACCCGCAAACGGCGCAACAGAGAGGTTTCGAGGGGCCATTCGCCCTATAGGCAGCGGCAAAAAATGCCGATTACAGTGGAGATGAAACGCCACGGCCGTCCCGCATCGCGGGAAACGGCGGAACCATGAGAGGAGCGAGCCTGTGAGGAAGCGGCGATGACGATCGCTCTCGCCGCGGTCGGTGCAGCGCTCGCCACGCTGCTGTTGACGCTGCTCGTTCTCTGGTTGCGGCAGCGAGGACGAACGCGCGAAGCCGAGCTGGCGGAGGCGCTTCGTGAGCTCGAATCGCGCATGGACACGATGGTCCGCGAGCTGACCGACACTATCGAGCGGACGCAGCACGAAGGCCAGCGCACGCGCATGCTCGGAGAGCTCGCCGGGTCGATCGACCTCGACGAGGTGCTCAACCGCGTGCTCGAAGCGGCCGGCGCGATCGAAGGCGTCGACGCTGCGCTGATCACCGTCGCCACACCGCCTGGAGGCGAGCCAATCGTCGCGACGCTCGGGCTCTCGGCGGAGGAGGCGCAGCGACAGGCTGTGCTTGGCCCGCCGGACGGACGCGAGGCGAGGGCGATCTCCATGTCGTACGAATACGGAGCGCTGGAGGCCGACGAGGAGGCGATCCGTTCCGGCGTCGCCGTCCCGCTGCCGGGCGAGACGGCCCACCTGGGGCTGTTGACGATCTTCACGCGCGCGGCCCAGCCGACCTTCGGCGAGTCGCAGGTCTCCGAGCTCGAGCAGCTCGCGCTGCGAGCCGGCCCGGCGATCGAGAACGCGCGGCGTTTCCGCGAGGCACGGCAGCTCGCCGACCTCGACGCGCTGACCGGCCTGCACAACCGCCGCTACTTCCACGAGACGCTCGCCCGCGAGGTCGCGCGCGCCCACCGGTACAGCCGAAACCTCGCCCTGATCATCTTCGACCTCGACGACTTCAAGGCGATCAACGATCGCATCGGACATCTCTCGGGGGACGGCGTCCTGGCCGAGGCCTCCGAGCGGGTCCGCGACGTCGTGCGCTCGGCGGACATCGCGTGCCGCGTCGGCGGCGACGAGTTCGCCGTCATCCTTCCCGAGTCGCGGCTCAGGGACGCGGACCAGCTCTACGCGAGGCTGCGCACAGCGTTGTCGTCGAAGCCTGTTGGACAAGCGGGCCCTCTGACGATGTCGGCCGGGGTCGCCGAGCTTCAGCCGGACGACGACGCGATCGCGTTCTTCCAGCGAGCGGACCATGCGCTCTACGGCGCGAAGGAGGCGGGCAAGGGCCAGGTGGTGGCCGCGAGCCTCGTGCAGCCGCAGCCGCCGGCGAACATGCCGCCGACGATTGCTTCCGTCCCGCCGCCCGAAGAGCCGCCGACGAACCTCAATACCGCCGGTTAGGCGTCCGCGATCTCGAGGTTTTCGCGTTCACCGCGGCTGCCAGGTGATCGCCGTTGGCGCTGGAAAGCCGTATCCCTGCCGCACGAACCTCCGATCCGAACCGTCCGGCTTGATCGTCCAGATTGCCGGCGGGCCGCCAAGCGCGCCGCCGCGGAAGCCGGCGACCGCGATCCGAGAGCCGTCCGGCGACCAGGCTAGGTCGTTCGGCGTCACCAGGTCGGGCCAGTCGGGCATTCGGCGCTCTTCGCCACTTGCGATGGTCAGGATGCGGATTT
>VAXT01000228.1 GCA_005883245.1 Actinomycetota bacterium
GGAACAGGAGCCGGTGCGGGTGTACGCGGCCGACTTCGACCAGAACGGCACCGTGGATCCGGTGCTGTCCTATTATCTCCAGGGAAAGAGTTACCCTGTAGCCCCCCGGGACCTGATGGTCGAGCAGATGGGAGGGATGAAGGGGCGGTTCCCGCGCTATGGCGACTATGCGCAGGCCACGCTCGAACGCACGCTCTCGCGTGCGGAGCGGAAGCGGGCCTACGTGGCCCGGGCGGTGACGTTCGCCAGCGCGTACCTGGAGAACCTGGGAAGCGGGAGGTTCGCCCTGCGGCCGCTCCCCCTGGCGGCGCAGATCGCTCCCATCTTCGGCATGCTGGCGGGAGACTATGACGGCGACGGCAACCTGGACGTGCTGCTCGTAGGGAACTCGCACGCGGTTGACCCGCAAACCGGCTGGGCCGATGCCGCGATCGGCGCCGTGCTCCTCGGAGACGGCACAGGGCAGTTTCGCTACGTGAGCGGGGCCGCGAGCGGGTTCTACGTGAACGGAGATGCGAAGGCCGTCGCGGAGCTGGTGCTGGATGACACGCACTCGCTGATGCTCGTCACGCAGAACGACGACAGCCTGAAGGTATTCTCTCAACTGCGGAGCGGCCGGACGCGCATCCTTCGACTCGAGGCGCTCGACACGTACGCCGTGCTCACGCTGTCGGACGGCACGACCCGCAGACAGGAGTTCTATTACGGCTCGGGGTACCTGTCGCAGTCGTCCCGCTTTCTGCAGGTGCCGGAAAGGGCCGCGAGAATGACAGTGTGCTTGAGGTTCGGATTGACGTCGAGCTCGCGCTGGGGCACCGGCTTGAGCAGGTTGCGCGGCTGCCAGTTCGTATTGGACTCGGGGAACCCGAACGCCACGTCGTTGGGGAGGGTGATCAGGCCGGCGCGATGCCAGCGGACCAGGTCGTCGTAGCGGTACGCATCTTCCAGGGCCAGCTCGACGCGCCGCTCGTGCATGAGGAGCGTCATGAGCGAGTCGCTCGTCACTCCCGTCGGCACGTCTGCCAAGACGGTGGGCGGTGGAGCCGTCCCGTTGAGTATGGTGTACGTCTGGCGGGCGCGGGCGCGGACCTGGTTGATGAGCGCCGCGGCCGCTGCCACGTCGCCGTTGCCGAGCAGCTTCGCCTCCGCCAGGAGCAGCAGCACGTCGGCCAGGCGGATCAGCCGCAGGTTGTTGGTCGACAGGTTGTTGGGGAACCGGTTCGGGTCGAACGGGCGGTCGTATTTGGCCGGCGTGTGGCCGGTCCGTGACCACGTGCTGTCGTACGCCACCATGGCGTTGCTCGCCCCGCAGGCGCAGTAGGGCTCGCTCTGGGAGTAGATCGTGTAGTAGCGGCGCGGATCGCCCACCTCGAACGCGCTATTGAGCGAGGCGGTGATGTCGATCTGCCCGTAGCCTTGTCCCCACGCCTTCGGTGCGCACCCGCCGCCGGTACCGTAGTAGCACGACGGGCTCACATAGATCGTCCATGCCTGACCTGCCGCGCCCCCGAGATCGGTAACGCCCCACGCGTTGATGTTGTCGCCCGCGGTGGCCTGGACCTCGAACAGCGACTCCGAGTTGTTCTCGGTCTGCTCGCGGAAATTGTCGCCGTAGTCGGGCACGAGGCTGAACGGGCCGGCGGCCGCGGCGGTCAAGTCCGCAATCGCCTCCTGATACTTGGCCGGTTGATTGAACCACTGCGCCCGGTACAGCTCCACCTTTCCGAGCAGCGCGAGCGCCGTGAAGCTCGTGGCGCGGCCCTTCTCGCTGCCGTAGTTCGGCGGCAGGTTCTGTGAGGCGAACCCGAGGTCGCTCTCGATCAGGTCCCAGACTTCGCCCGGCTGGGAATTGCCGACCATCGTGGCCTCGACGGCCGTCGGCACCGAGGTGACGATCGGCACCTCGCCCCAATTGCGGGCGAGGAGGAAATACCACCAGGCGCGCATGAACTTCGCCTCCGCCTCGTAGCGCGGCTTTTTCGTCGGGTCGGCGAATTTCGTCGCTTTGGGGAGCTGGTCGAGGACTACGTTGGCGCGCATCACGCCCTTGTACGCCGTCGCCCAGACCCAGGCAAAGTCGACATTGGTCGCCGACCAGTTGAACACATCGTTCGCCCGATTCGGATCGCGGTACTGCACGTTGTCGTCGGGCAGGAGGAAGCCGTCCCACCACCCCATGCCGTTCTGATCGTAGGTGAGGTTGAGCATCGTCGAGTAGGGCGCGAGCGTGGCCGCATCGAAGTCTTTCTCGGTCTGGTAGAACGTTTGGTCCGTCAACGTCCCCAAGGGCTCGGTGTCGAGGATGTTGCAGCCGAGCACGAGTGCGACCCCCAGCGACGCGGCGATCACCGGCGCAGTGCGTTTCATGTTCGCCTCAGTTCCTAGAACGAGGTGGTCACGCCGACCTGGAACGTGCGGGGCTGGGGCGTGTTCCCCAGGTCCGTCCCCGCCTGCTGCTGGATGCTGTTGCGCGACCGGGAATAATCGATGCTCGTGGTAAACTCGGGATCGAGCCCGCTG
This sequence comes from Actinomycetota bacterium, assembly GCA_005883245.1. GTDB lineage: Bacteria > Actinomycetota > Thermoleophilia > Gaiellales > Gaiellaceae > VAXT01. Next base: position 2,521 of record VAXT01000228.1, read on the forward strand.
TACGGCGTCAGGGTGAGCAGATTGGTCGCGGACACCCACACGCGGGTGCCCTTCAGGCCCCACAGGCCCGCCGGAAGGGTGTAGCCGATCTGCGCGTTCCGCAGCCGGAGATAATGGGCGTCTTCGATCCAGCGGTCCGAGAGGCGGTCGTTCTGGTTCGGGTCACCCACAATGGCGCGGGGCATCGTGTTGCTCGGGTTCGTGGGGGTCCAGTGGTCGAGCACTGC
>VAXT01000010.1:0-9423 GCA_005883245.1 Actinomycetota bacterium
AGAGGCCGATGAGGAGCTCGGTTAAGACGAGGCTCGAGACGTCGCCGAGCGACGCACCGTCGGCCACGCGCCGGGCGGCCCGGATCCCGTGCGTCAGGGGCAGGACGCTCGCAACCTGCTGCATCCAGTTCGGCAGCGCGTCGAGCCGGACGTTCACGCCGCAGAAGAGCAGGAAGACGAAGATCATCAGGTTCGCGAAGAAGAAGATGTCGCGGCCGCGCAGGCCGAATGCTCCGATCAGCGTCCCGAACGCGGTGCAGGAGAACGAGGACACGACGACGATGAGCGCGATCGCCGGAATCGAGCCGGCCGGGAACGAGACGCCGAGGAGCAGCGAGCCGACCACGAAGCCGACCGCCGACACGATGACGCCGTTCGCGATGTTCGGAAGAGCCCGGCCGAGGAAGAGCGCGAGGCGGTTGGCGGGCGTGACCAGGATCGACGACAGCGTCTGCGTCCAGCGTTCGCCGCCGATCGTCATCGCCATCCCGAAGATCCCGCCGAGCGAGCAGATGGCGACGGCGTTGCCGACGAGGAAGAACTTGTCGGACTGCGACCCGGCGTAACGCCCGATGTAGGCGAAGAAGAGGATCTGGAAGATCGGGCCGCCGAGCATCGTCGGCACGTACATCGTCCAGTGGATCCAGTTGAAGAGCGCGCGGTAGGCGAGGTAGCCGCCGACGAAGAAGATCCGGACCGAGTTCATCAGCGCAAAGCGAGGGTCGCGCTCTTCCGTGCGCGCACCTCGAAGTAGCCGAGCGTGTAGTGGCCGATCGCGAGGTAGATCAAGCCGAGCGCGGCGCACATGACGATCGGGAACACGGGGTCTCCGCCGAGCGCCGCGTATCGGATCCCGCGGATGCCCCAGGTCGGCGCGAGCACCCAGGAGATCGGGCGTGTCCAGCCGGGCAGGAGCGAGAGGCTGATCAGCAATCCGGTGACGAGCCAGACCGGATACTCGAGGAGGTTCGACAGCGAGTTCGCGTTGCGCAGGAGCACGAACGTCGACGAGAGGACGAGCCCGAGCAGGCCGAGCGAGACGATCGACCCGACGAGGGCGACCACGAACCACGCGGGGTGTACGAAGTCGAGGGGGAGACCGAAGATGATCCGCCCCCAGAGCAGCGTGGACGCGATCGAGTAGAGGCCGATCGAGGCGGTCGCGACCGTCATCGGCAGAACGACCACGATCAGTCGCGGCGGCACGCCGATCACGTACTCGAGCGTCCCCTGCCAGCGCTGCCACTGGATCAGGCCGCCGGAGCCGAAGAGCACCGACGACCAGATGCCCATCATTCCCGCGCCGAGCGACGCGTACACGAGCCCCGACCCCGGCCGCGCCCCGCTCGCGAACATGTAATGCGCGATCGTTGCGAAGAAGATCGGCGAGATCGTCGCGTTGAGGATGAAGAACCCGGACATGGTCAGGTTCTTCACGTTGAAGACCCAGCCGGTCCAGAAGAGCCGGAAGGCCTGGCTCACAGCTGCTCGAGGGTCGCGTGCTTGCGTCCCTGCCATTCGAAGACACGGAGCAGCGCGAGGCCGCCCGCGAGGTACGCGATGCCGATTCCGAGCTCGGTCGCGAGCAGGCCGGTCACGTCCGAGAACGGTTCGCCTGCGGCGAGGTCGCGCGCCGCCTGGATCGCGTGCGTCAGGGGGAGCACGTGCGAGACGTCCTGCATCCAGGTCGGCAGCTCGGAGATCGGGACGTTCGCTCCCGTGAAGATGAGCAAGAACCCGAAGATGACGTTCGAGAGCACGGCGTTCTCGCGGACGCGGAGCGAGACCGCGGCGTTGGTCAGCCCGAGCCCCGTGCAAGAGAACGCGGCGACCAGGATCACGACCGCGAGGCCGGGGATCGATCCGGCGGGCAGGCTCACGCCGAGGATCACGCAGCCGGCGGCGAAGGAGAAGGCCGACACGAACGCGGCGTTGCCCATCACCGGCAGGGCGCGCCCGACGAAGAGCGGGAACCGGTTGGCCGGGCTGACGAGGATCGCGTGCAGCGTGTTCTGGTAACGCTCCCCGCTCACGGTCTGCGACATCGCAAACAGGCACGGGATCGCCGCGTACTGGATCGCGTTCCCGGTCACGTAGAAGACGTCCGACTGGAGGCCCGCCGAGCGGCCGATGTACGCGAAGAGGAGGATCTGGAAGATCGGCGCGACGATCAGGCTCGGGATGTAGATCGTCGGCGAGAGCCAGTAGAAGAGCGCCCGGTAGCTCGTCAGGCCGCCGACGAAGAAGAGGCGGAAGGAATTCACGCGTTTCCGTTTTCCGCTCGGAACGTGTCGACCGGTCGTTTCAGACGGCCCCCGGGCGAAGCCCGGCGGCCTGATACCGGCATCGCAAGCGATGCCTCAGTCACGTGAGCGACAAGGCGGCGCGCTCGCGGGCGGCCCGGAGCAGCCGCTCCATGACGAGGAAGCCGAGCGCGATGTACGCCGAGCCGAGGACGAAGCACATGATGAGGTCCGGGAGCGGCGAGCCGCCGAGTGACGACTCTCTGATCGCGTTCATGCCCCAGGTCGGCGCGAGGATCCAGGAGATCGGCCGCACCCAGGCCGGGAAGAAGGTCAAGGGGACGAGGAACCCGCAGATCAGCCAGACTGGGTACTCGAACATGTTCCCGAGCGCCCAGGCGGCGCGGAAGCGGACGAAACAGACCGCGAACAGGAAGCCGAGCGCGCCGAATGTGAGGACGGTCGCCGGTATCGAGAGCACGAACAGGAGCGGGTGGACGACGGTCAGGTCGATGCCGAAGAGGAGCCGTCCCCAGAGCAGGGTCGCGACCAGGCTGTAGATGCCGATCGTCGCCATCGCGATCGTCACCGGGAGCAGGATCAGGGCGAAGTTCGCGGGCGTGGCGACGAGCGCCTCGAGCGTTCCCTGCCAGCGCTCGCGCTGCATCGCCGAGCCCGCGGTCGTGCTCGTCGCCGACCACATGCCCATCACCGCCGCGCCGAGTGAGGCGTAGAGGAGTGTTCGCGGGCTGTCACCGGCCCGGAAGACGAAGAAGGCGACCGTGGCGAAGAAGAGCGGGTAGATGACCTGGCCGACCCCGTCGAAGGCCGAGCGCATGATCATCTTGAAGTGGAAGAGCCAGCCGATCCCGAGGAGCCTGAGGGTTCTCACGGCCCCGTTGGCGAGCTCACTCGCCTTCGACGAGCGCGACGTAGGCGTCCTCGAGCGTGGGCTCGCGGTGCGAGACGCGGCCGACGTTCGAGCCGTTCAGATGGCCGAGGATGGCCGCGGTCAGCTGCACATCCGCGCGGGTCTGGACGCTCAGCACCTGGGCCTGCTCGCGCTCCTCGACCCAGACCGACATGACGCCCTCGAGGGAGCGGAGGCGCTCGACGGTCTCGTCCGGGATGCCGAAGACCTCGACCTCGGTCACGGCGCCCGACGCGACCCGGCTCTTGAGCTGCGCCGGTGTCCCTTCGGCCACGATCTCGCCCTGGGAGATGACGGCGATGCGGTCGCAGAGCGCGTCCGCTTCGAACATGTAGTGCGTCGTCAGGAGGATCGTCTTGCCGGCGCTCGTCAGGGTGCCGATCGTGGCGCGCAGCTCGCGGGCGCCGACCGGGTCGAGGCCGATCGTCGGCTCGTCGAGGAAGACGACCTCAGGATCGTGCAACAGACCGCGGGCGACGTGCAGGCGCTGCTTCATGCCGCGCGAGTAGCCCTCGGTGCGCTCGTGTTCGCGGCCCTTGAGCCCGACCAGCTCCAGGAGCTCTTCGATCCGCGCCTTCTGGACCTTCGGCGGCACGCCGTAGAGCTCGGCGAAGTAGCGCAGGTTGTCGTAGCCGGAGAGCCGCTCGTAGACGCCGCGCTCGCCGCCGAAGACGTAGCCGATCCGCTTCCGGACCTCGCGCGGGTCCTTGACGACGTCGAAGCCGAGCACGTTCGCGGTGCCCGCGGTCGGGATCAGGAGCGTGATCAACATCTTGATCGTCGTGGTCTTGCCGGCGCCGTTCGGGCCGAGCAGCCCGAACAGCTCGCCCTTGTCGATCGCGAAGCTGACGCCGCGCACGGCTTCGATCTCCTTCACGCGGCGGCGGATCGTTCCGGTGTGCGTCTTGTAGACGCGGCGTAAGTCGTGTGCCTCGACGACGGCCACGGCCTCCAGCCTACCGACGCGTCGGGCAGCTTAGCGTCCGCCGATGGGCTTGGAGTTTCCCTTTCATCTCCGAGCTCGCAGAGGCTCGTCGAGCCGAGGAACGTGATTGGCTGGACGCTCGCGACGAGCTCGTCACGAGCTATCCCGACTGGGGGTGGCGCTCGGCGTGGGCGAGCTGAAGCCGCCGCCTCCCGGAGTCTCGATGCGGACGACGTCGCCGGCCTCGAGGTCTCGCGTCGCCTTCGAGGGAAGCTCTTCGTCGTTGACGTAATTGTGCCCCGGGTCTCCCGGCTCCCCGCCGCGCGCGCCTCGAGGTGCTTGGCGGCGGCGCTCGGAGATCACCGAGAGGCGGCACGGCTCGAGGGCTCGCAGCTCGCGCACGACGCCGTCGCCGCCTGTGTGGCGGCCCGCGCCGCCGGATCCGAGGCGGAGCTCGTGCCGCTCGACTCGTAGCGGATACGCGAGCTCGAGGGCCTCAGCCGGTGTAGTCAGTGTGTTTGACATTGTCACGTGCACTGCCGAGGGGCCGTCCGCGTCGGGGCAGGCACCCTGGCCGCCGCCGAGCGTCTCGTAGTACGTGAAGCGCTCGTTGCCGAAAGTGAGGTTGTTCATCGTCCCCTGACCCTGGGCGGGGACGGGGAGGGCCTCGCCGAGCGCGGCGAAGAGCGTGTCGACGATGCGGCCCGATGTCTCGACGTTTCCGGCCGCGACGGCTGCCGGCGGTTGCGCGTTGACGAGCGAGCCCTCGGGGGCGCTGACGGTCACGGGTGCGAACGCGCCGCCCGACGAGGGCAGGTCCGGTGCGGTCAGGCAGCGGACGACGAAATAACACGCCGAGCGCGTCACGGCGAGCGGGCAGTTGAGATTGCCGCCGTGCTGCGGCGCGGTGCCGGCGAAGTCGAACGCGATCTCGTGCGAGCCGATCGTGACCGTCGCCGTGATCGGGAGCTCGCCCTCGGGCGCCTCGAGAACGTCCTCCGCCTCGAATCGGCCGTTCGGGAGACGGGCGATCGCCGCGCGGACGACGCGCTCCGAGTAGTCGAATAGCTCGTTCATTGCGGCGACGACTCGGTCCCTGCCCCGGCGGTCACAGAGCTCGGCGACGCGCCGCTCGGCGAGCGCGTGGGCGGCGAGCTGGGCTCGGAAGTCGCCCCGGCGCTCTTCCGGATTGCGCATCCTCGCGATCAGGCCCGCGAGCAGGTCGTCGTCGAGGCGCGTGGGCGGGATCACGACCCCCTCGTCGGCCAGCGTACGCGAGCCCGCGGGCATGCTGCCCGGCTCCGCACCGCCGACGTCGGCGTGGTGCGCGCGGGTGACCGCGAAGCCCACCTCGGTACGGGAGACGAGCGTCACGTCCGGAAGGTGTGTTCCTCCCGCGTACGGGTCGTTGAGGACGAAGACGTCGTCGGGGCGGGGGTCGTGGCGCATGACTGCTGCCACCGCATCGGGCAGCGCCCCGAGGTGAACGGGGATGTGCTCCGCCTGCGCGATCATCCGGCCGCGCTCGTCGAAGAGCGCCGTCGAACAGTCGCGACGCTCCTTGATGTTCGCGGAGAAGGCGGAGCGGATGAGCACCGCGCCCATCTCCTCGGCGATCGAGAGCAGCGAGCTGCCGAGAACTTGCAGCTCAATATTCACGATCGTGTGAGCCTCCAGCCGGCACCCTTCCCATCCCTAACCCCCACCCACCCTGGGGGAAGCCAGCAGGTGGCCGTGTCCAGTTCGAGCACGTCCGGTCCGGACACTTCGGTCAGCGGGGTGGGGCGGCGTTCGATCGTCGGGCCGCTTGTGACCTCGGCCGTGCGCACCGCCACCAGCTCGATCGGCCGTGACGGATCCGCGTAGCCGTACCGCTCCTCGTGCGCGCGATGGAACGCCGTGGCAACCTCGGGCCCCAGCGGCACGGTCAGCTCGAACGACTGCCCGGCGTAGCGGAGGTCGGCCTCGCCTTCGGCCGGCAGCTCACCTGCCTCCCCGAGCCGGACGAGGTACGACCGCACGAAGTCGCGCCGCTCGTCGCTGGCGGCGAGCCCGAGCGCCGACAGCACGCCCGCACTCTCCGGAACGAGCACCGAGCGCAGCTCCAGCTCATCCGCGAGCTCGCAGGCGTGGAGCGGCCCCGCTCCCCCGAAGGCCACGAGCGTCAGACCGCGAGGATCATGACCGCGCTCGACCGAAACGAGCCGAAGCGCGCGCACCATCTCCGCGTTGACCGCCCTGACCACCGCCTCGGGATCGAGATCCCCCAGCGCACGCTCGGCCGCCACACGGTCGAGTCGCAGCCCGCCGGCGAGCGTCTCAGGCAGCCGGCCCAGGACGAGGTTCGCGTCCGTAACCGTCGGCCTCGTCCCCCCGCGGCCGTAACAGGCAGGCCCTGGGAAGGCGCCCGCGCTCTCGGGGCCGACACGAAGGGCGCCGCCCTGATCTCGCCACGCGATCGAGCCGCCGCCCGCTCCGACCGTCTGGATGTCGACGCTCGGGAGCCGGACCGGGTACCCCGAGACGCTCCGCTCGGCGCTGCGCTCGACCTCCCCGTCCCTGATCAGCGCGACGTCCGTCGACGTGCCGCCCATGTCGAGTGACACCGCGTCCCGGACGCCCGCCTCCCGCGCGGCGAGCGCCGCCCCGACAGCACCCGCGGCGGGGCCTGACAGCAACGCGAACGCGGGATGCGCAGCCGCTTCGGCGATCGTCGCCACGCCCCCCGAGGACCGCATCACGAGCGGCTCGGGCAGCCCTTCCTCGGCACAACGAGCCGCGAGCGCCTCGAGGTAGCCCGCGAGTGCAGGCCCGAGGTAGGCGTCGATCGCCGTCGTCGAAGCACGCTCGTATTCGCGGAACTCGGGCGCGAGCTCGTGCGAGGCGACGACGCGCGCCCCCGGAAGTCTCTTGCGCAACTCGTCGGCGACGGCTTTCTCGTGCCTCCCATCCTGGAACGAGAACAGGAGACCGACGGCAACTGCCTCGGCATCGATCTCGGGCAACGACTCGAGGTCGAGCGGCCGCAGAACCCCGTCGGGCCCGATTCGCTCGTCGACCTCGTAGCACCGCTCGAGCGGAACGAGCGGCGCGGGATGGTCCTCGCAGAGCCGGTAGAGGTGGGCGCGCGCCTGCCGGCGGAGGTGGAGCAGATGCGCGAACCCGGCCGTCCCGACGAACGCCGTTTTCGCGCCCTTGCGCTCGAGGAGCGCATTCGTCGCCACCGTCGTTCCGTGCGTGAATCGCTCCAGCTCGCCGGCGCCGACGGCGTGCGCGGCCGCGAGCACCGACTCCTCCTGGCGCGCCGCGGTCGGGACCTTGGCCGTCGAGACCCATCCGTCCTCGACGAGGACGGCGTCCGTGAAGGTCCCGCCGACGTCGACGCCGAGAATGCTCACGCCATGAACGCTGACAGTTAGGAGCGGACGGTGACGACTAGGTAGCCGCTCGAGCTCGGGCTCGCCGTGACGGTGCCGCGGAAGAAGGAGCGCATGCGCCACCGGCCAAGCGTGGGCGGCCTCCAGGAGAGTCGCGCTACCCCGTCATCGCCGGTGTCAAGGTTTACGCGGCGGGAGAAGACCCAGCCGTCGAGTGGAAGAAAGCGCTCGACGTAGATGCTCACATGGCCCCTCGCCGCGGGCGTCACGCGTACTTCAACGCTCGCCGTCTGCCCGGGACCGAGGATGGGCGTCCGGCTGCCGCCGATGAGCGTCTGGGTCTGCGTGATGGCTCGAATCAAGAGTGAGATGCGGTAGCCGCCTCTGCTGCCTGTCTCCGCGCGCACGACGGCGAAGTACTGGCCAGGCTTGAGGCCGCGGCGGATGTAGGCACGTCCGGATCCGTCGCATTCGCAGTCGATTCGGCGGCCGGTCTCCGAGAGCAGGAGAAGTTCGAACCGCCCCGGGGTTCGCATCCGCAGGGTGACGTCGCTCGAGAGGGTGACGTCGAAGTGGAAGAAGTTGACGACATCGTCGCGCGCTGCATTCAGCGCTCCGCGCCGGGTCTCCTGGTTCGCCAGCGGAAGGCCGGGCCCGACGTCATTCGGGCTTGCAGGCGCGACCTGGAGGTGATACCCCTGCCTCCCGGACCGAGTCCCGCGCGTCTGGACGAAGATGCTGTAGCGGCCACCTTTCCTAGGCCCCGGTGTATACGTCGCGTAGCCGCCACACTCTCGCCGCAGCACCGCGCCGCCACCCTCGAAGCTCGACGTTCCGGGAGGGAAGAGCGTGTACGCCACGCACCGACCCCGATCCGGAGCGAGGTTGATCTTGTAGGTCGTTCCCGCCTCCATTCTGGTGGACCATGCCTTGTCCGGGCGCCCGATGGGGTCCAGGAACGCGCGTACGCCTCTTCGGGGCAGATGAGCCCCCGGCGGCTTCGACGTCGGCCCCGGTGTCGCAGCCTTCAACGTAAACGTGCCGTCGACCGAATTGCGCAGCCGACCGAAGAGGATGAAGTAGTTGGCGCCCTCCTTCGCGGCGAAGACGAGCTGGGCGCGGCCGCGCCGATCAGTAGCTGCGCAGCTGATCTGATGCAGTTGTGATCGTCGGCCCTCGTAGACGGCGAGAATGCCGTCGAGGTCGCCGCCCGCCTGAAGCCGGAGCACGATTCTTCCGCTCGGGGCATCCGGAATCCGGTACCAGACCGTCGATTGCACCTGGCCGCAGGACGGATACGGATCGCTCTGTTCCGAGGTCGCTCCGACTGTCGTGCCACCGACCGTAGCGGGAGGATCGATGACGATCGCGTTCGCGCGGTTGTCGTTGGGCGGTGGAAGGGGTGGGTCGGCAGCCGCGGACGGAGTCAGGAACACGACCGTCGTTGCGACCACCAGCGCGGTTCGCAACATGTGCGAGACGCTACAACAGTCGCTCCAGGCGTTCAAGGCTCGACCAGCCCCCGGAGCCGAGGGAATGCGTGCATCCACCGCGCGTTTCGACAGACGATGGTTGTGCGATGGTCGGTCGAGCTCGCACTTCGCGGAGCAGGCGGCGAGCCGGTCGACTTTCGCCGAACGATCGCGTCGCACGGGGTCGCCGACCTGCCGCCGAACCGGATCGACGAGGAGGCCTGGACGCTCGAGCTGACGCGACTCTTCCAGGGCGCGGGCGCGACGACGATTCGTATCTCCGCCGGCCGCAAGGGTCATGCACGGGCCGAGGTCGTCGCCGGCCGGGCGAGCGCCGCTCAGGCCCGGCGGGCGGTCGCCCACGTCCTGCGGCTCGACGAGGACCTGAGCCCCTTCTACGCCGCCGCCGTCTCCGACCCGGAGCTCGCCTGGGTAACGAGTGGTGCGGGGCGCATGATCCGAAGCCCGACCGTGT
>VAXT01000010.1:9460-17648 GCA_005883245.1 Actinomycetota bacterium
TAGCGACGGTACCCTCGGCCACGCCTTCTCGACCCCCGAGGCCATGGCTCGGAAGAAGAGTGCGTTTTACAGTGAAACTGTCAGAGCGGGCTATCGAGGCGAGTACCTGTGGAGCCTGGCCCGATCGGTCGCGTCCGGCCGGCTCGACCTCGAGAGGCTCGGCCGAACGAGCGCCGACGAGCTGCCCGACGACGAGGTCGAGGCCCAGCTCCTCGCACTGCCGGGAGTCGGTCCCTACGGCGCGGCGCACATCATGATGCTGCTCGGCCGCTACTCCAGGCTGATCCTCGACTCGTGGACGCGTCCGAAGTACCTGCGCGTATCCGGCGCGAAGCGCGCGAAAGACAGCACGATCGAGCGCCGCTTCCGCCGCTACGGCCCGTACGCGGGGCTCGCCTTCTGGCTCTACCTGACCCGGGACTGGGTTGCGGAGTAGCTACCGGGAAGGCCTGAGACGGATCGCGCCGGTGGCGCCGGCCTCGGCGAGCTTCGGCATCGCGTACGGGATCCTTGCGTCGACCGTGGGCATGGGCTCACTTGCGCCGATCGTCATGTCGGCGACCACGTTCGCCGGCTCCGCGCAGTTCGCGGCCGCGTCCGTGCTCGACGACGGAGGAAGCGTCGTCGCGGCCGTGGTCGCGGCGGTGCTGCTGAACGCGCGCTACCTCGCGATCAGCGTCTCGATCGCGGGAGCGTTCGAAGGCTCGCGGCTCAGACGCCTCTTCGAGTCGCAGCTGATCGTGGACGAGTCGTGGGCGGTCGCGCAGCGAGGCGGCGGACGGATCGACCGCCGGATCCTCGTCGCCGCCGGGCTCCTGCTCTACCCGTGCTGGGTCGGCGCCACCGCACTCGGCGTCTTCGGCGGCGGTCTTCTCGGCAACCCCGAACGGCTCGGCCTCGACGCCGCCTTTCCGGCGCTCTTCCTCGCGCTGCTCGTCTCGGTCGTCAAGACTCGCCGCGAGATCGCGGCCGCACTCGCAGGTGGCGCCGTCGCCCTCGTCCTCCTCCCCTTCGCACGACCGGGCGTCCCCGTCATCGCCGCGAGCGCGGTCTGTCTCGCTGGCCTCTGGAAGCGATGAGCGCAACCTGGATCGTCGTCCTGCTCGTCGGCCTCGGCGCGGCGGTCGGGACGATCTGGCTCCGCGCCCCATTGATCGTCGTGGTCCTCGTGGCTGCGCTTGCTACTGCGCTCGCTCGGCTTCTCTAGGGATCCTCGGCAGCAGGTGGTGGCCGTCCACGACCGCGGAGGCGATGTCCACGAGCTTCCGATTGGAGGCGCGCGACTCCGTACGCAGCATTTCGAACGCAGCCTTCTCGCCGACCGAATGGCGTTCCATCAGGATCCCCTTGGCGCGCTCCGTGACGGCTCGACGGCCGAAGGCGCCTTCGAGATCGTGATACTCGGCGAACCGCCGCAACACGATGTCGATCGAGCTCTGCCAATCCTTGGCTTCGGCGTCGGTGATATAGGCGAAGATGCCGCGCTTCGAGGCCTCTTTGACGAACCCCGGATCGGGGGCGTGGATGAGCAGGATCACTGGGCAGGCCGCTTCCTGAACGATCCGCTCGATCAAGCCGAGGGCATGCTCCGAGCTCTCTCCTAATCCGACGAGCGCGACGTCGGGTCGCTCTCGGGCCGTCACCGCCCCGACGTCCGCGACAAGGATTTCGCGCGCTATCACTTCGTGCCCCAGTGCGGCGACGATCGGTGCGACGAGCGCAAGCCGGTCCTTTCGCTCGTTGGCGATCAACACCCGCAAATGCTCGGTCTCGCGGTAGCTCATCGCTCTTACCTGATTGTCGTATACCCGGATTCGACTTCCTTCCCACAAAGCACTAGTGTGGACCTCGTTCGCCTGAACCCCCGGCGGGCAGATCCGGCTCCAACCCTCGGCCGGCGTCCTAGAACGCCAGCGTTAGGAGCCGCATGACCGAGCCGCGCAACCTTTCTGCCCGTATGGCGCACTGGAGTGCGCAACACAAGAAGATCGCCATTTTCGGCTGGCTCGCCTTCTGTTTCGTGGCATTCGCCTTCGGAACGATGGCCCTCGGCGTGACCAGCCTCGACGCCTCGAACGCGGGCGTTCGTGAGTCGGGGCGCATGGACCGCCTGCTCGACAGGGACTTCAAGACTCCCGCCGGCGAGCGGGTGATCATTCAGTCCCAAACGCTGACCGCCAACGACCCGCGCTTCGCCGTTGTGGTCGCCGACGTCCTCCGCCGCCTGAAGGCGAACAAGACGACCACGAACTTCACGACGCCGGTTCAAGACACCGGACTGATCTCGGCAGACAAGCACTCGGCGCTGATCGACTTCGACGTCGCCGGTGATCCCGATACCGCCAAGGATCGCGTTCAGCCGATCCTCGACACGACCGCGGCGGCGCAGGCGGCTCATTCCGACTTCGTGATCGAGGAGTTCGGGGCCGCAAGCGGCGACAAGCAGCTGGGCAAGGTCTTCACGGACGACCTCAAGAAGGCAGGCGAGCTTTCGATTCCGATCACGCTCGGAATCCTGCTCTTGACCTTCGGGGCACTCGTCGCGGCCGGCATCCCGCTGTTGCTCGGGCTGACTGCTGTGATCGCGACCATGGGCCTGCTGGCGATTCCGAGCAAGATCTTCCCAATGGACGACAGCATTGGTGCGGTCGTACTTCTGATCGGCCTCGCCGTCGGGGTCGACTACACGATGTTCTACTTGAAGCGCGAACGTGAAGAACGCCGCGAGGGCAAGAGCCCGGAGGAGGCCCTCCAGATCGCCGCCGCGACCTCCGGCCGCTCCGTGCTCATCTCCGGGATCACCGTGATGATCGCCATGGCCGGGATGTTCCTGACCGGCGATCCGGCCTTCCAGGGATTCGGCGCCGCCACGATCCTCGTTGTCGCGGTGGCGGTGATTGGGTCGCTGACGGTCCTGCCGGCGATGCTGTCCTGGCTCGGCGACCGGGTGGAGAAGATCCATCTCCCGGCGGTCAAGCGCCTCCGGCCCGATCATGGTGAGAGCCGGTTCTGGAGTGCGATCCTCGGACCTGTTCTCCGGCATCCGATCCCTGCCATCGCGCTGTCGGCAGGTTTCCTGCTCATCCTCTGTGGGGTCGCCTTGCAGCTGAAGACGGTCGTCCCGGGAGCAGACACGTACCCGCAATCTCTACCGGTGGTGAAGACCTACAACAAGATGCAGAAGGCCTTCCCCGGCGGCGAGACTCCGGCCCAGGTCGTCATCAAGGCGGACAACGTGCGCTCCGTCGCGGTCAAGGAGGCGATCGGGCAGCTCAGCTGGCGGGCGCTCTACTCGAACGTCATGCACGAGCCGATCCTCACGGACGTGAACAAGTCGGGGACGGTCGCAGTCATCTCGATACCGGTCGCGGGCTCCGGAACGGACGCCACCTCGCGGAAGGCCGTGAACGCCTTGAGGGACCAGATCCTCCCGAACACGCTCGGCCTCGTGCCGACGATCCAGGACTACGGGGTCTCCGGGGACACCGCGAGCTCGAAGGACTTCAATGACCAGATGGGCCAGAGGATCCCGTACGTCTTCGGCTTCGTGATCCTCCTCGCCTTCCTGCTCTTGCTGATCACGTTCAGGTCGATCGTCATCCCGACGGTGTCGATCGTGCTCAACCTGTTGTCGGTCGGAGCCTGCTACGGCGTGCTCGTCCTCGTCTTCCAGCACGGGATCGGGAAGGGGATCCTCAACTTCTCGTATACCGACGGGGTGGCGGGGTTCATACCGATGTTCCTCTTCGTGATCCTCTTCGGGCTCTCGATGGACTACCACGTCTTCATCCTGAGCCGGGTGCGTGAGGGCTACGACCAGGGACGAACGACCGCGGATGCGGTGGCGCACGGCGTGAAGGTGAGCGCGGGCGTGGTGACGAGCGCCGCCATCGTCATGGTGTTCGTGTTCGCGATCTTCGGGACGCTGCAGATCCTGTTCCTGAAGCAGTTCGGCGTCGGGCTCGCCGCCGCGATCCTGATCGACGCGACGATCATTCGAGCCGTGCTGCTGCCGGCCACCTTGAAGCTCCTCGACGACTCGATCTGGTACCTGCCGCACTGGCTCGAGTGGCTCCCGCGGATCGAGCGCGAGCACGGGCCCGAGGCGCCGTCGGTGCTGGCGCCCTAGCTCTTCTGCGAGGGCGGGCCGCAGCGTTGCGGCTCGCCCTCGCAGCATCCAAGCTTGAACCGGCAGCGCGGGCACTGCCACGTTCCGTGGCGCCACTCCATGGGCGCGGTGCACCGTAAACAGACCTCGGTCGTGCTCATCACACTGCTACTCTTCGACGGCTCGGCGGCGTAGCTCAGTTGGTTAGAGCAGCGGAATCATAATCCGCGTGTCGGAGGTTCGAGTCCTCCCGCCGCTACCTCCTCGTAGACTGAAAAAGTAGAAATGGCATCCGGAGTCAGAGACGCAATCACGCTTGCCTGCACCGAGTGCAGGCGCCGCAATTACCAGAGCTCGAAGTCGAAGCGGAACACGCCCGACCGCCTCGAGCTGAAGAAGTACTGCCGCTGGTGCGGTCGCCACACCGCGCACCGGGAGACGCGCTAATGGCCAAGAACACGAGGCAGCGACGGCGCCAGAGGCGTCGAGCGCAGAGCGGCGCCGCAGGAGGAGCCGAGCAGGCGCAGCCGCAGGAAAAGAGCGTCACCCAGCGCGCACGAGCTCGCCAGCAGGCCGTTCGCCCGTCAGCTCAGCCGCAGAAGAGCCAGACTGGGTCGCGCCGCGTCCCCGGCAGCGGCTTCAGGCGCTTCGTCTCCGAGTCCTGGGCCGAGCTGAAAAAGGTCGAGTGGCCGACCCAGAGCCAGGTCGTCCAGGGCACGATCGTAGTCATCATCGCGTGCGCGATCGTCGGCGCGTACCTGTGGATCGCCGACCTGATCTTCAAGCCATTCGTGCGCGACATCTTGCTGACCAACCTGTTCCTCAAGTAGCCATGTTCCGCTGGTACGTGATCAACACATACTCGGGGCACGAGAACAAGGTCAAGACGAACCTCGAGCACCGAATCGTCTCGATGAACCAGGGCCCGCGGTTCCGCCGCGTCGTCGTCCCGACCGAGCAGGTGATCGAGACGAAGGACGGGCAGAAGGTGCAGACCGAGAAGCGCGTGCTCCCCGGCTACGTGCTCGTGAACATGGACCTCGACGACGACGCGTGGGGCGTGGTCAAGAACACGCCCGGCGTGACCGGGTTCGTCGGCGCCGGCAACAGCCCGGTGCCGCTCTCGCAGCCCGAGGTCGACCGGATCCTCCGCACCGGCACCGCGATCGGCGAGCGCCAGCGCGCGCAGGTCGAGTTCTCGCTCGGCGAGTCGGTGAAGGTAACCTCAGGCCCGCTCTCGGACTTCGACGGCGAGATCGTCGACGTCCAGGCGGACGCCCAGAAGCTCAAGGTGCTCGTCGACATCTTCGAGCGCCAGGTGCCCGTGGAGCTCGCATTCGATCAAGTCAAGAAGCTGGACTGACGTGGCCAAGAAGGTTATGACACTCATCAAGCTGCAGATCCCGGGCGGGCAGGCGAACCCCGCGCCGCCGGTCGGCCCTGCGCTCGGCCAGCACGGCGTGAACATCATGGAGTTCTGCAAGGCGTTCAACGCCCAGACCCAGCAGGAGAACGGGCGCATCACGCCGGTCGAGATCACGGTCTACGAGGACCGCTCGTTCACGTTCATCACGAAGACGCCGCCGGCCGCCGTCCTGATCAAGGAGGCGCTGCGGCTGGAGAAAGGCTCCGCTGAGCCGAACCGCGACAAGGTCGGACGCCTCACGCGCGACCAGGTGCGCCAGATCGCCGAGACGAAGATGCCGGACCTGAACGCGCGCGACGTCGAGCAGGCGATGAAAGTGGTGGCGGGCACTGCGCGCTCGATGGGGGTCGAAACCGATCTATGAGGTACTGCCGGACCACGACACCGACATTGATCGCTCTGTGCGGCGACATGCGCGCCGCGCAGAGCGCGTACCTTCAGGAGGGGGCCCACGGGGGAAACCCGGTTTCCCCAGTGAAGCCGAGCCGGAGGCGAAGGTGACCCACGGGAAGCAGTACAAAAACGCGCGCGCCGCGTTCGACCGCGAGGAGCTGTACTCGCCGGCCCAGGCGATCCGCCTGCTGAAGGGCTTCGAGACCGCGAAGTTCGACGAGACCGTCGAGGCGCACTTCAACCTCGGCCTCAACGTCCGCCACGCCGAGCAGCAGCTGCGCGGGACGCTGATGCTCCCGCACGGCACCGGCCGCGAGGCCCGCGTCGTCGTCTTCGCCGAGGGCGACAAAGCGCGTGAGGCGCAGGAGGCCGGAGCTGACGTCGTCGGCACGGCCGACCTCGCGAAGCAGATCGAGGAGGGCTTCGACGACTTCGACGTCGCCGTCGCCACGCCCGACCAGATGAGCGTCGTCGGCAAGCTCGGCCGCATCCTCGGCCCGCGCGGAAAGATGCCGAACCCGAAGACCGGCACGGTCACGATGGACGTCGGCAAGGCCGTCCGCGAGGCGAAGGCCGGCAAGCTCGAGTACCGCACGGACCGCGGCGCGAACGTTCACGTCACGATCGGCAAGAAGAGCTTCGACGAGCGGCAGCTGGCCGAGAACTATGCCACGCTGATCGACGAGATCCTGCGCGCGAAGCCCGCGGCCGCGAAAGGGCGCTACATTCGTTCCGTTACCCTGACGAGCACGATGGGGCCGGGAGTGCGCGTCGACCCGGCTCGGACGAGAGGAATTCTCGAAGACCTGGAGGCACAGGAGCCAGAGGCAGTTTCAGCGTAACCAGCCCGTCGCCAAAGACAGTTGGCGGCTCCCAGCGCGTAGATAGAGAGGCGCTGGGGGAACCTCCCGGTTCCCCCAGACCCCTTCCACCGGTCCGCTCCGCGGACAGGCGCTACGCGCCGGAGCAGAAGTCCAGCCGAGGCGCGGTCGCAGCGAGAGAGTCATCTCGTCGACCCGCCTGCGTGCGGGTCGAAGTCGTTTAGGAGGTGATTCGATGCAGAAATCTGAAAAGGAACGAGTCGTCGCGGAGCTGACCGAGCGCCTGCAGGGCACGGAGACGCTGATCGTCGCCGACTACCGCGGCCTGACGGTGACGCAGATCGCCGAGCTCCGCGGGAAGCTCTACGAGCACGGCGCGCGCTTCTCGGTCGTCAAGAACTCGCTCACGAAGCGCGCCGCCGAGTCGGCGGGCGTCGAGCCCCTGCTCGCATTGCTCGAGGGGCCGACCGCGATCGCGTTCCTCGAGTCGGACGGCGATCCGGTCGCGGTCGCGAAGGCGCTCGACGAGGCTGTCCGCACAGAGTCGATCACGCTCAAGGGCGGTCTGCTCGAGGGCGCGGAGATCGGTGCGGACGACCTCAAGCAGCTCGCCAAGCTTCCACCCGCCGAGATGCTGCGCGCGCAGCTCGTGGGCGCGGTCGCAGGCCCGGTCACGGCCATCGTCGGATTGTTCGCGGCGCCGATGCGCGAGCTCGTCGGCGTCATCGACGCCCGCATCCGGCAGCTCGAGGAGGAGGGTGAGACCGCAGTGGCGCCGACGGAGGAAGAGCCGAAGGCGGAAGCGGTGCCGGCCGCCGAGGAGCCCGCGACTGAGGAGACCCCCGCCGAAGAGGCGGCCGGAGAAGCTGAGCCGGAGCAACCCGAAGAAGCACAACCACAGCCCGAACAGGAATCTCAGGAAGGAGAGGAGCAGTAATGGCAGCGAAGACGGACACCGACAAGCTCGTCGAGTCGCTGGGCGGGATGACCGTCCTCGAGCTCGTCGATTTGAAGAACAAGCTCGAGGAGGAGTGGGGCGTCACGGCGGCAGCGCCGATGGCTGTCGCCGCTGCTCCGGCTGCGGGCGGCGACGGCGCCGCGGCGGCCGAGGAGAAGACGGCCTTCGACGTCGTCCTCGCCGCGGCCGGCGGCCAGAAGATCCAGGTGATCAAGGTCGTCCGCGCGATCACGGGCCTTGGCCTGAAGGAGGCCAAGGACCTCGTCGACGGCGCGCCGAACCCGGTGAAGGAAGGCATCGCGCAGGAAGAGGCCGACCAGATCAAGGCGCAGCTGGAAGAAGCCGGCGCCACGGTCGAGCTGAAGTAGCTTCGACCGAGAGGCGATGGTTCAGAGAGGGGTCGCCGGGAGGCGGCCCCTCTTCTTAGCCCGCGCCGCCCAGTGTGAGGGACGCCGCTGCGGTGAGGCAGAGGCTCATGAACG
>VAXT01000220.1 GCA_005883245.1 Actinomycetota bacterium
GGTCGCGATCCTCGACTCGCAGCGGCCGGGCGAGACGCACAAGGGGATCCCGCTCGTCGGAACGGTCGCCGACGCATTGCCGTACGAGCCGACGACTGCGCTCGTCGGAGTCGCCACGCAGGGCGGACGCTTCCCGCCCGCCTGGCGCGATCTGCTGAAGGACTCGATCGCGGCGGGCCTCGACGTGGAGAGCGGGCTGCACGAGTTCATCTCGGACGATCCGGAGCTCGTCGAGCTGGCGACCACCCACGGCGTCGAGCTCCGCGACCTGCGCAAGCCGCCGCCGGACCTCAACGTCCCGACCGGGGAGAACCTGAAGCTCGCCGCGAAGACGGTGCTGACCGTCGGCTCGGACTGCGCGATCGGCAAGAAGACGGTCGCCATCGAGCTCGACCGCGAGGCGCGGGCGCGCGGCCTTGCGTCGCAGTTCGTGCCGACCGGGCAGACCGGCATCGCGATCGCCGGGTGGGGCATCGCGATCGACGCGGTCGTCGCCGACTTCATCGCCGGAGCGGCCGAGCGACTCGTCGTCGAGGGAGCCGAGCGTGGGGGAGAGCTGCTTTTCGTCGAGGGCCAGGGCTCGCTCTCGCACCCGGCCTACTCGGGCGTCACGCTCGGCCTCATGCACGGGTCGGCACCGCATGCGTACGTGCTGTGCCACGTCGCGGGCGCGACCGAGATCGAGGGCTATCCCGGCTATTCGCTCCTTCCGCTCGGCGAGATCGTCGAGCTGCACGAGCGGGCGTCGTTGCCATCCCGTCCCGCGCGCGTGGCGGCGATCGCCCTCAACACGCGCTACCTTGGGGAGGACGAAGCACGTGCCACGATCGCGGCCGTCCAGGAGGAGACCGGCCTCCCGACCGACGATCCGGTGCGGTTCGGGTCGCAGAAGGTTCTGGACGCCGTCCTAACCGTTCTGCAATCCTGAAGCCAAGGGTCTGATGACGAATGGATTGCCAACGGCCGTGAGGCTCATGCTTGCCTGCGTGCTCGGCGCGCTGCTCGTCGCGCCTGCCGCGGCGGCGGACATTCGCGTGGGCGCGGCCGACGACCATCCGAAGGCATCGCCCGAGATCGCCGGCGAGTTCTACGAGGCGATGAAGGATGTCGGGCTCACCGAGAACCGGATCACGCTGCTCTGGGACTCGGCGCACCCGATGACCATCGAGAGCCAGGACAACCTCGCGGCGGCGATCCAGGACGCCCAGGCGGACGGCGTCCGCATCACGCTGGACATCTATCCGTCACGAGCCAAAGCGCTGACCGAGTCGCGCGTGGCGCCCGCCAGGTTCGCGAACTTCGTCGCTTTGGTCGCGCGCACGTTCCCGACCGTCAAGGACTTCATCGTCGGCAACGAGCCGAACAAGTCCCGTTTCTGGCAGCCGCAGTTCAACGCGAACCACACGCGCGCCGCCTGCGCCGCGTACGAGCCGGTGCTGGCGGCGTCCTACGACGCGCTGAAGTCGGTCGACCGCTCGATCACCGTGATCGGCGTCGGCCTCGGCCCGCGCGGCACCGACAATCCGGTCGCGCGGGGGAACCTCTCGATCTCACCGGCCCGCTGCCTCGCCGACATGGGGCGCGTCTACCGCCGCAGCAGGCGGACGAAGCCGATCATGGACGCGCTCAGCTACCACGCGTATCCAAACGCGTCCACGGACAAGCTCGAGACGGGCTACGCGTGGCCGAACGCGGGCATCCCGGATCTCGCGCGCGTCAAGCAGGCGGTCTGGGACGCCTTTCACCGCACCGGGCAGCCGACGTTCGAGGAGGCGGGAATGCCGTACGGACCGGCGCGGACGCTGAAGCTGCGGCTGAACGAGGTCGGGTGGCAGGTCGCGATCCCCCCGGCGAGCCGCGGGGCGTACTACGGCAAGGAGAGCGTGGTCACGACCGACGAGGGCACGCAGGCGGCGATCTACGGGAACCTGATCCCGCTCCTGGCGTGCGATCCGGCCGTCGAGTCGGTGCTCTTCTTCAACCTCGTCGACGAGGCGAACCTCGATCGGTGGCAGTCGGGGCTCATGCGCGCCGACTGGACCCGCCGCCCGTCGTACGGGATCGTCAAGGGCGCGATCGTGGCCGGCCAGACACGCTGTGCGGGCAGGCGGGTCGCGTGGCGGCACGAGTACCGGCCGGTTGGCGTGCATCTCCGCCGGCCTCTACCGCGCCAGGCGCCCGGGGAGGGTGGCGCCGACTCTGCGGGCGCTGATCTTGCGCTCGCTGCGGACCGTGCGCATGCGGGGCGCGGTCCTGAGGTCGCGCGGCAAGCTCGTCGGCGGCTGGGACAAGGTGATCCAGTTTCCGCCGAAGCGGCTGAAGCCCGGGTACTACGTCTACGGGGCGAAGGTGGTGGCGGAGCTGAACCCCGCGCGCAAGGCGACGTTCGTGAGTCGCCCGTTCGCGGTCGGAAGCCCGAGACGCTGACTTGACACGAACACGTGTTCGCTCTAGCATGGCGAACACATGTTCGGTCGGATCGTCCTCATCGTCCTCATCGCCACGTTCCTCGGGTGGAGCCTCCTCACGCGGACGGTCGACGGAGCGGGCAGGGCGCGGGTCTACGTCGTCCAGCCGGGGGACACGCTCTGGTCGATCGCCTCGGCCCGCTACGCAGGCGATCCGCGCGAGGGCGTCTGGAAGCTCCAGGATCGCAACCGCCTGGCGGGGACGACGATCAGCCCCGGCCAGCGCCTGAGCCTGCCCTGAGCAGCCACCACGGGGCTGGTTAACTAGCCCCGTGGACCTCGACCTCGTCTTCCTGGGGACGTCCGGCTCGATGCCGACCGGGCAGCGCGCGCCGGCCGCGATGCTTCTGCGCCGCCACTACCACGCAGACCACTACCTCGGGCTTCCGGGGATGCTGAAGACGTTCGCGCTCCGCGGGCGCGAGGTGCCGATCACGATCTACGGCCCGCCGGGGCTTCGAGATCTGTTCGGGGCGCTGCGGCGGATCTTCGGGCGGCTCACCTACACGGTCGAGCTGAAGGAGCTGCGACCGGGCGACGAGCTGATCCGCGAGGACTATCGCCTCCAGGCGTTTGCCGTGGCGCACGGCGTCTCCGCGGTCGGCTACGCGCTCGTCGAGGACGCCCGGCCGGGGCGCTTCGACGTCCAGGCAGCAGACGCGCTCGGGGTGCCTTCGGGCCCGGAGCGGGGCGCTCTGCAGCGCGGAGAGTCGGTCACGCTCGCGGACGGCACGACGATCACTCCGGACAAGGTGCTCGGGCCTGCTCGTCCGGGGCGCAAGGTCGTGATCTCCGGCGACGGCGGACCCTCCGAATCGGTGATCGAGGCCGCTCGGAACGCAGACGTCCTCGTCCACGAGGCGACGTTCTGCGAGGACGAGCGGGAGCGGGCGCGGGAGACGCAGCACTCGACGGCGCTCGAGGCCGCGGGAGTCGCGCGCGCCGCCGAGGTCGACCTCCTCGCGTTGACGCACCTCTCGAACCGCTACTTCGGAGGCGAGGTCGTCCGCGAGGCGCGGACGATCTTCCCGAACACGGTCGTGCCCAGGGACTTCGATACGATCGACGTCCGCTTCGCAGAGCGCGGCGGGCCGCAGCTGGAGAAGGGCGGCGCACTCACGCGGCGGGGCGAGAGGGAAGCCGTGTCGTCTGGGGAGGAGACACAGGAATGACCCGGATGGTTCAGGTGGCGGTGGCCGGAGACGTGACCGAGGCGGAGGAGCTGCAGACGATCCTGCGTTCGGCCGGGATCGAGTCCGAGCTCGAGTTCGCGGTCGACCACGATCCGATGGGGAGCGACGACGCTCCGCAGAAGGTGATGGTGCCCGAGAACTCGCTCGAGGCGGCGCAGCACGCGATCGAGGCTCTCACCGAGCCGGAGGAGATCGTCGACGAAGCCTGACTTCGGGTGGGTCGCGCGCAGCTACGACACGCTGCGGCCGGCGGATGCCAAGTGGTGGGAGGTCTTCGAGCTGCTCGTCCGCGAGGGGGACCTCGCGGGAAGGCGGGTGCTCGACATCGGCTGCGGGACCGGCCGGGCGTCCGAGGCGCTGGTCGAGCGCGGGTCGCGCGTGTGGGGCGTCGAGCCGGAGCGGGAGATGGCCGCGCTCGCCAGCGAGCGCGTGAGCACGGTCAAGGTGGCGCCGGCCGAGCGGCTCCCGTTCAAGGACGGCTGGTTCGAGCGGGCGTTGATGTGGCTCGTCGTTCACCTCGTCGACCGGCCCCGCGCGTTCGGCGAGGCGGCTCGCGTGCTCCGCCCAGACGGCCGGCTCGCGATCGGGACGTTCCATCCGCTCCACTTCGAGCGCTACTGGCTGAAGGAGTTCTTCCCGTCGCTGGAGGCGATCGACAAGGCGCGGTTCCCGGCGCCCGAGGTGCTCGACTCGGAGCTCCGCGCGGGCGGGTTCGCGCGGGTCGAGCTGCACCGGCTCACGCAAACGGCGTCGGTCGACCGGCAGACGGCGCTGGAACGCGTTCGCGGCCGCTTCATCTCCCCGCTGCAGCTGCTCGACGAGGCCGAGCTCGAAGCAGGCCTGGCGCGGATGATGGCCGAGCTGCCCGAGCGCAACGAGTACGCGCTCGAATGGCTCGTGGCGATCGCCTACAAGTAACGCTCGAACCAGTCGACGATTCGTTCGAGACGGTCGACGCGCCGGTCGGGCCGCCCGGTCGCGAGGAGAATGTGCGACTCCTCGGGGTACCGAACCATCTCCACCTCGCGGCCGAGGCCCCGCAGGATTCCGAACACGACCTCGGTCTGGTCGGGCGGGCAGCGGAGATCGCCGTCGCACTGGAGGAGGAGAAGGGGCGCAGTGTTCCGGTGGATCTGGAACGCGGGAGACAGCTCCCGGTAGCGGTCGGGCTCGAAGTGCGAGACGAGCTCGGTGACGGGGTTCTCGCTCACCCCGGCGGCGAAGCGGTTCGGATGGTGGCCGAGCAGCCAGTTGACCATGAACCCGCCGTAGGAGAGGCCGAGCACACCGATCCGGTCGCGCGAAGCGAGCCCTTGGCGAATCGCCCAGTCGACCACGGCGAGTTGTTCCGGAGCGTCGAGCTCACCCCAACGGCCGTTCAGGGGGCGCGCGAACGCTTCTCCATACCCGACGGACCCCTGAGGGTTCGCGTAGAGGACGTGGAAGCCCGCGTGCGCGAGGGCGAGCGTCTCGGTGTACGGGACCGGCCCGTAGGCGGAGTGCGGGCCGCCGTGGATCTTGAGCACGAGTGGTGCGCGCCGGCGTCGGCCGCGGGCTGGCACGAGCCACGCGTCGACCGGCGGGTGGTTTCGGGCGCGCACGGTGATCCGCTCGGCTTCGATCCGGTGCGGGCGCAGCCAGCGGCCGCCGTGGGCCGTCAGGCGGCGAAGGAGCCCGTTCGCGACCTCGTACAGATCGGGCGCGTCATCCGGCCGCCCCGACGCGTTGACGACGACCCGCCCGCCGCCCACGGCAAGACCGCTGCAGACGACCTCTTCGTCGTCGAGAAGCGGGGTCGGTTCGCCGTCGAGCGGGAACAGGTAAGGACGCGACCCGCCTCGGCTCGAGACCAGCGCGACGAGCGACTGCTCGTCCAACCAGTGCGCGCGTGGTCCAAACGCGTCGGTGAGCTCGGCGGTGTCGGCGAAGGTGTGGTTGCCGATCGGTCGGTCGAGGCCCTCGTCGAGCCGCCGGAGGCTCCGCCCCTCGACCACGAAGAGGCCGGTGTTCTCCCAGCCAATCGGATCGGGCACGTCGTAGCCGACGAGAGCGATGAGGCCGCCGGCCGAAACGGCGAGGGTCCACGCCAGGCCGGCGAGGGCGGGGCCCGCTCTCGCGGTTCCGCCATGCGCGGAGACCGTGTGCAGTTGCGGGTACTCGATCACTCCCGCGTCGTCCCGCCGATCGGCGAGGAAGGCGATTCGTTCGCCGAGCCAGGCCGCCTCGGCGACCTCGTAGCCTGGCGAGGTCACGCGGCGCGGCTTCCCCGTCCGGAGCGGGACGATCCACGCGCTGTGGAACTGGTCGCGGAGGCCGAAGCCGTCGAGCCGCCACGTCAGGTCGCGGATCCGGCGGGCCAGAGGAGCCTCCGGATCGCCGACGACGAAACGCTGCTGGCCGCTCGGCGCGATCACGAGCAGCGAGCGACCGTCCGGCGACCATGATGCCGAAACCGCGTTCCCCTGGAGCTCGGGCGCCAGCCGGGGCTCACCGCCTCCGAGCGGCAGGATCCAGGGCTGG
>VAXT01000011.1 GCA_005883245.1 Actinomycetota bacterium
CGGCGTAGGCGCGTTCCAGCTCGACCGTCGTCTCGCAGCGAAAGGCCTGCTTGCCGAACGTGCGCTTGAAGCCGTCGGGATGCCGTGGCTTGACGAGAACCGGCAAGGGGAGCCCGGCCGCCTCGGTCGCGCTCGTTGGGTAGAGCGTCTCGGGGATGGCCGCGCCCGCCGAGCGAGCCGTCTCGAGCTGGTGCTGCTTGTCCTGGATCGCCTCGAGCCGCTCCCAGTCCAGGAACGGGAAGAGGAAGCCGTCGAGGCGATCGGCGTGCCTCGCAAGCACGTTCAGCGGCGGGTCGTGCGTCGGGAATACGACAGCGGGCCCTCCGATGCGAGCGACCGCGTCGACGAAACGCTCCTCCTCGGCCAGCGGGTCGGGCACCGTCACCGGCTGCGCGTAACGGGAGCGGAAGCCGAGCGGGCTCGAGCGGTGGTCGACCGCGAAGACCGGGATCCCGGCCCGTCCGAGCGAGCGAATCGCGGCCAGGCCGTTGACCCAGCCCACGTCGACGACGAGGGCTTTCACCGGGCCGATTCTAGGAGCGATGCCGTGTTGCCCGACCCCAGCCACTGCGCCGCCTCACGGTACGCGCGGCCTCGATCGCCGCGGAAGAACAGGCTCCGCAACCGCAGCCCCCAGAGCATCACGCGTCTCGCCCGCTCGGCGACGCGCACCCCGCGGTGCTTGCGCAGGAACTGCAGGTGGCCGCGCACGATCGCCTTGAACTGCCTCGGGTTGAGCGACGCGCCGACGACGTGGACGACCTCGGCGCCGGGGAAGAACAGGATCCTCCAGCCCGCCTGCCGGAACCGGTAGCACCAGTCCACCTCCTCGCTCATGAGGAAGAAGTCCTCGTCGAACCCGCCGACCGAGTCGACCGCCTCTCGCCGGACGAGCAGGCACGCGCCGAACAGGTACTCGGCCTCCCGCACCGACTCGTGGTCGAACTGCTCGCCGAAGAAGGCGTTCAGCGCATGCGAGTGAGGCGCCAGCTTGCGCAGGAAGAAGTACTCGGTCGCGATGCGCCACGGGCTCGGATAGCCGCGCACGGAGCGCTGGAGCGTTCCGTCCGGGTTGAGCAGCCGCGGGCCCACGACCGCAGCCTCCGGATGCTCGTCCGCGAAGCTGACCAGCGCCTCGAGCGCGCCGTCCAGGAGCCACGCGTCCGGGTTGAGGAGCAGGAAGTAGCGACCCGAGCCTGTGCGCATGCCCGCGTTGTTGCCCGCGCCGAAGCCGCGGTTCTCCTCTTCGATCAGGCGAGCCTCGGGGAACTTCTCCCGCACGAGATCCGGCGTCCCGTCGGTCGATGCGTTGTCGACGACGATCACCTCGGCGCCGGTCCCGCGCAGGCTGTCGAGCGAACGCTCGATCCAGGGCGCCGCGTTGTGCGTGACGACGACGGCGCTGACCTCCGGTTCAGCCATCCGCTTCGCGTGGAATCCGCGCGCTGCGACTCGTCCCCCGGAAGCCTTCCCACGCGAGAGTCAACGCGCCGGGGAGCGCCATCAGGATCGTGATCACGAAGAACAAGAAGCCCGCCGCGAACGCCTGGTCGAGGAAGAGCAGCGGTCCCATCACGTAGTACGGCCGCGGCGAGAGGTCGATCCCGACCGCCTCGCCGCTGAGCCACACGGCCAGGACCCGGATCGCCTGTACGCCCAGCGTGACGAAGAAGACGGCGAACAGGACTCCCACGTGGTCCCGGTACGAGTGCATCGCCTGGTAGACGCGGGCGACGAGCTTGTCCAGGCGGACCCACGCGAGCACGGGGCGGCCAAGCTTCAGCAGCGGCCTCGCGCGGCGCGAGAAGAGCAGGAAGCCGAGGAAGATCGTCGCGACGACGAAGAACGCCTCGACCCACAGGTAGGCGCCGACGTCGTAGTGGCCGACCGCGAGGAGGAACCCGACCGCGGCCAGGAGAAGCGTCGCTGCGCCGCCGATCGCGCGCTCGAGGAGCACGCTCGCCGCTGCGGTGTCACCGTGCCCCGGATGGCGACGGGCCGTCTCGTAGATTCGCACCGCGTCGCCCCCGACCGACGTCGGCAGGATCTGGCCGGCCGCGTAGGAGACGAAGTACGCCCGGGTCAGCCAGCGCAGGTTGTCCTCGACACCCTTCGCGCGCAACAGGAGCTGCCAGCGCCAGGCCATCGGCAGGATCGTGGCGACCATCAGCAAGAGCGCTAGCAGCAGGTACCACGGATTCGCGTCCGCGATCACCCGGAGCGTCTGGCCGAGATCGATCTTCCAGATCAGGTAGGCGACACAGAGCCCCGTGACGAGGAGCGTCAGGGAGACGCGGAGAGGGCGCTTCATCGGGTCAGGGAGGTGTGCACACGGCCGAGCGCGGCGATCGCGTCCGCGATGTCCTCGTCCGAGTGTGCGGGGGAAAGCGGGAGCGACAGGATCTCGGCGGCGGCACGCTCCGCGACGGGAAGCGGCGGCTGGTCGGGCAGAAGCTCCCGGTAGGCGGTCAGCTCGTGCACCGGGAGAAAGTGGATGCTCGTCGCGATGTTCTCCTCGGCCAGGAGGCGCTGGTACTCGTCGCGGGTGCCGCCTGCTCGCTCTGCGTCGATCCGGACGATGTAGAGGTGGTGCGCGTGGGTGTCGCGTGGATCGCGGGCGAGCGGCTCGATGCCGTCGAGCTCGGCGACCGACTCGTCGTACATCGCGAACTGGCGCCGCCGGATCTCGCCGTGGCGCTCGACCTTGTCCAGCTGGACGAGCGCGATCGCGGCGAGGACGTCCGAGAGGTTCGCCTTGTAGCCCGGGACGACGATGTCGTAGAGCGAGCCGTCACCGCGGCGCATGAGCCGCAGGGTTTGGATCGCCTCCGCGATGGCCGAGTCGTTGGTCGAGATCAGGCCGCCCTCGCCGGCGGCGATGTTCTTCGTCGCATACAGCGAGAAGCAGGTCGCCTCGGCGATCGAGCCGATCTTGCGGCCGCGGTACTCGCTCTCGGCGGCGTGGGCCGCGTCCTCGACGATAGGGATCCCGTGGGCGAGCAGCGGGTCGAGGTCGGCGGGCTGGCCCGCGAGGTCGACGGGGACGATCGCCTTCGTCTTCTCGGTGACGAGCGCCGCGACCTGGTCGGGATCGATGTTCAGGTCGGAATCGCGGACGTCCGCGAAGACCGGGGTCGCTCCGGCGTGGACGATCACGTTCGCGGTCGCAGGCCACGTGATCGGAGTCGTGATCACCTCGTCGCCGGGCCCGACGCCGACCGCGAGCAGCGCCAGATGGAGCGCCGCGGTGCCGGACGCGACCGCGAGAACATGCTCGGCCTGGACGTACTCGGCGAAGCGCCGCTCGAGTTCGGCCGCACGCGGCCCGGTCGTCAGCCAGCCCGAGCGCAGGGTCTCGGCGACGGCCTCGATCTCCTCGTCACCGATCGCCGGCGGCTGGAACCCGAGCATCGTTGCTCTCTTCTGAGGCATCGCTTGCGATGCCGTCTTCAGGACAGCCGGGCTTTGCTCGGCTGTCCGTCTGAATTGACCGGTCGATTCACTTGAACTCAACGCTAAGCCTTCTGAGCGAGACTTTCTGCACCGACCTTGAAGCGTATGAGACGAGCGGCCTCGGCCGATCGTTCCAGCGCCTGGTCACGACTCTCACCGGTCGCGAGCACTGCACCGGCACGGTCGGCTCCGCGGCGGAACGGGCCGAAGACGTGGCCCGGCTCCCGGTAGATGCGCACGTCCTGGACGCCCTCGACCGCACGCGCCTCCTCGACTCCGCCGACCTCCTCGAGCACGCCTTCCGGGGGGACGAGGAAGCGCACGATCGCGCCGCCGACCTCGGGGGTCGGCTGAAGCGCGGCCGACCAGATCGGCTCGCCGAGCGCCGACTGGAGGGCGAGCGCGTTCAGGTCGACGCCGAGCGCGAGCTTCGCCAGCTCGGCATCGTGACCGCCTCCGAGACGCGCCGCGACCTCGATCACCTGCGGCCCGTCGGGCCCGATCCGGAGCTGCGTGTAGCTGGGACCGTTCTCGATCCCCAGTGCGCGTACCGCGGCTTCTGCGACTTCAGCCGCGTTCCCGCCCGCTTCGCTCGACCACACGTGCGCCAGCGCGACCCCGAACGCCGGTGGCTCGGCCGTCAGCCGGTCGGTGACGGTCAGCGGATGGAACTCGCCGCGCAGCGAGAAGGCGTTCACAGTCACCTCGGGCCCGTCGACGACCTCCTCGATGATCGCGACGCCGCTGCGAGATTCCTCGATCGCGCGCGCGATCGCGGCCGGCAGCTCCTCCTCCGCCGGGACGAGCGTCAGGCCCTTCTGGCCCTGGCGGTCCGGCGCCTTGACGACCGACGGCACGGGCAACCCCTTCTCCGGCCCCGACACCATGTGCCAGCTCGGCTGCGGCACCTTCGCCTCCGCCAACGCCTCGCGCTGCTTCTGCTTCGAGACGGCGCGATTCGCGACGGCCGCGTCGATCGGGTGCGGCAGCCCCAGGCGCTCGGCCACGCGCGCTGCGATCCCCACAGGCCAGTCGATCCCCGGCGCGATGATCCCCTCGACGCCCTCGGCCGACGCGAGACGCTCGATGCCGTGCTCGTCCTCGGTCGAGATGATCGCCCGCCGGTCGGCGTAGCGGAACCCCGGCGCGGTCGGATCGCGGTCGAGCGCGATTACGAACAGCCCCTGCTCCCGAGCCGCCCCGAGCAGACCGAGCTGCGCCGGCCCGGCCCCTAGGACGAGAAGACGTCTGCCGGTCGCCGCTCCGGGGCCCTCCACCAGGCCTCATTGTCGCGGTACCACGAGATGGTGCGCTCGAGCCCCTCCTCGAATGAGGTCCGTGCCCGCCAGCCGAGCAGCCGCTCCGCCTTCTCGGTCGAGCCGATGTGGCGGTCGACCTGGCCCGGGCGCTCCTCGACGTTCACCCTGAGTGAGCCCGGCTTGCCGAGCATCTCGAGCACCTTGGCCGCGATCTCGGTCACCGGGACGTCGATGCCCGTTGCGACGTTGATCACCTCGCCGACCACAGAGTCGTCCGCCGCGATGATCGCCTCGATCGCCTCCGCGTCGTCGTCGACATAGAGGAAGTCGCGGCTCGCGTGGCCGTCGCCGTGGATCGTCAGCGGCTCACCGGAGAGCGCCTGCGTGACGAAGCGTGGGATCACCTTCTCCGGGTGCTGGCGCGGGCCGTAGTTGTTGAACGGGCGGACGATCACGATCGGGAGCCCGTACGTGACGTAGTACGAGTAGGCGAGGCGGTCGGCCCCGGCTTTCGTGGCCGCGTACGGGCTGCGCGGGTTGAGCGGGTGCTCCTCGTCCATGGGCTCGTAGAGCGCCGTGCCGTAGACCTCGCTGGACGAGAAGAGGATGAAGCGCTCGACGGGCTGTTCGCGGATCGCGTCCAGCAGGATCTGCGTGCCTTCGACGTTGGTCGTCACGAACTCGGACGCGCCCTCGTCGATCGACTTCGCCACGTGCGACTCGGCGGCTGCATTGACGATCACGTCCACTTCGGCGACGACTTCGCGGACGAGGTCCGGGTCGCGGATGTCGCCGTGCACGAACGAGTGGCGCTCGTGCGACGACACGGCGGCGAGGTTGTCCATGCTGCCCGCGTAGGTGAGCGCGTCGAGGGACACGACCTCGTACGGGGTCGCCTGCAGGATGTGGCGCACGAAGTTCGAGGGGATGAATCCGGCACCACCGGTGACGAGAACGCGTTTCGTCTTCACGGCCCGCAAGCCTAGCTAGGCTGCCGAATCGTGACGAACTTCGTCGTTCTCTCCACCCAGCGCAGCGGCTCGACTTGGGTCGTCGACATGCTGACGAGCCACCCGCGCGTCGTCGCCTACTCGGAGCTGTTCATGCACGGCGGCGAGGGCAAGCCGAAGTGGGGCCAGGAGCAGGACCTCCCCTACTGGCAGACGTATGCCCGCGGGAAGCTTCGGATCACGAAGCCGTACTGGCTGTGGCACTACCTCGGGGAGGCGTACCGCGAGCGGCCGGGGATCGACGCGGTCGGCTTCAAGCTGATGTACAGCCAGCTGACGCGTATCAGCCGGCCCTTGATGCCCGCGCTCTGGCTGAAGCGCGTCCGGATCATCCACCTGATCCGGCGGAACGCGCTCGACGTCGTTCTCTCGAAGGAGGCGGGGGCTGCACGGGGCGGCCGGCTACACGCGCGGGAGGGCAACCAAGTGGAGCAGGTTCGCCTCAACCTCGACACGGAGACGCTGCTGCGCCGAATGACGCTCCACGAGCGGGCGATCGCCGGCGCGCGGGTCCGCTTCAAGCGCGTCGGCCTCCCGTACACCGAGGTCGTTTACGAGGACCTGGCCGCCGACGAGAGCGGCTTCGCGTCGCTGTTCGAGTTCCTCGACGTCGAGCCGGCCCCGGTCTCGTCGTCGCTGCAGAAGTTGAACCCGACCGCGCACGAGGAGCTGATCGAGAACTACGGCGAAGTCCGCGACGCGCTCGCCGACAGCGAGTTCGCTGGCCTCCTTCGCTAACAGAACCTTTACAGGGTCTGACCCCGTGAGCTTTACAGGGTCTGACCCCGTTAAGGGAGCTCGCGGTCGATCGTGTACAGCGGGCGCCCTTCCACGTCGCGCTGGATCCGGCCCAGGTACTCGCCGACGAGTGCCAGGATGAAGCCCTGCATCCCGAGGACGAAGATCACGCCGACGCCGCCGAACAGTGGGCCCGGGAAGTTCGACTTGCCGACCCAGAAGACGACGCCGTAGATCCCGAGCGCGAGGGCCGCGGTCGTGCACAGAACACCGAGCGCGATCCCGATCCACTGGATCGGCTGCGGCCAGAAGCCCGCGAGCACGTGGAGAGCCAACCGGGTCAGCCGGAGCGGTGAGTAGCGGGATCTCCCCGACCGGGGCGTGTGCGCGACGTCGACCTCGGCGACGCTCGCGCCGCCTGACAGGACGAGCGCCTTCGTGAACTTCTGCTTCCCGATGGCGCCGAACATGGGCTCGATCGCGCTTCGCCGGTACGCGTTGTACGCGCACCCGAAGTCGGAGATGTCCGCGCCCGTGAAGCGGCGAAGCATGCCGTTGATCATGCGCGACGGAAGCGTTCTCCCCCAGGAGTCCCTCCTGACGTTCCGCATCCCGCTGGCTACGTCGGCCCCGCCCTCGACGGCTGCGACCAGACGCGGAAGGTCCTCCGGCGCGTTCTGAAGGTCGCCGTCCATCGTGACGAGGATCTCCCCGCGGGCGCGGACGAGCCCCGCGTGCATCGCGGCGTGCTGCCCGAAGTTGCGCTTGAAGCGAACCGCCCGCACGCGTCCGTCCGCGGTGTGCAGCCGCTCGAGCTCGGCGAACGTCCCGTCCGTCGACCCGTCGTCGACGAAGATCACCTCGAAGGTCCGCACCGCCTCGTCGAGCGTGGCAACCGTCCTCGAGTAGAGCTCGGCCAGCCGCGGCCGCTCGTTGTAGACGGGGATCACGACCGAGATCGACGGCGCGGGCGCGTCCGGATCGACCTCGTGCGGGGCCGGAATCGTCTCTTGGCCGATCGTGGCCACGCCGGAAATGTAACTCGCGCCGGATAAACTCCCGGTCATGACAGGCTTGGCTGCCGTCGTCGAGGAGCTCACCGCCGATCGCGAGCACGGCGCCAGCTGGATGGCGCGCCGCACCGTCGAGGCGATGCTCGAGGTCGCCGAGAAGCCCTTCGAGACCTCTGCGGAGCTGTTCGACGCGCTGGTCGACGCGGGGCGCAAGCTGTCCGAGAGCAGGCCCGGAGTAGGCGCCATCGCAGGCGCAGCGGGGCGCGTCCTCGCCGCTGCGAACGCCCACACCTTCCTCGAGCCCGACCAGCTCCGCCAGCTCGTCTCGGAGGAAGGGAACGCGATTCTCCAGGCGCGCGAACGTGCCGCCGCCTCGATCGCGATCCAACTCCAGGACCGCCTCAAGGACGCTGTCGTGCTGACTCACTCCGCTTCGGCGACGGTGCGCGAGGCGCTCCTTCACACGCCGCCGACTCGCGCGATCTGTACGGTTTCCGAGCCGGTCGGCGAGGGGCGCGCCTTTGCCGAGGAGCTTCGCGGCGAGGGCCTTAACGTCGACCTCGTCGAGGACGCTGACGCGCCGTCCGTGCTCGACGACGCGACGCTGTTCCTGATCGGCGCGGACACCGTCTTCCACGACGGCACGCTGAACAACAAGCTCGGAACGACCGCGATCGCCGAGGCCGCCGCGGCCCGCAACATCCCGACGGTTGTTCGAGCTCACGCCGCCGGAGCTGATCGCCGAGATCGTGACCGAGGAGGGGCCGACGCCGACGGATTGGGTGGGCGCGCTCATCGACCGCACGCCCTTCCTGCGCGAGGGCTACGCGCTGCTCCTGCCCGCGACCGCGGTCTGATGCGACTCGCCGCGGTCACCCTCGCGGCGCTGGCCGCGGCCGGATGCGCGGGCCGCTCGAGCCCCGACAGCACGAGCCCGACTGCCGACCTCCAGATCTCGATCTCGATCCGCGGCTCCGAGGCGCCCACAAAGATGTGGACGCTGCGCTGCCCCGACGCGAGCGGCACGTTGCCTGCTCCCGCCCGGGCCTGTCGCAAGCTCGGTGAGGTCAAGGACCCCTTCGCCCCGGTCCCCAAGGGCACCGCCTGCACGCAGATCTACGGCGGCCCCGAGATCGCCGATGTCAGCGGCACCTACAACGGCGAAGCCGTCGACACGCAGTTCAGCCGCGGCAATGGCTGCGACATCGAGCGGTGGAACCGCGTGCGCTTCCTCTTCCCTTCCGAGTGACGGTCTCGGTCGGGGTCGAAGCGGGTCGACCGGTCATTTCCGACGGATCGCGGGCGAAGCCCGCAATCCTGAGACGGCGTCGCAAGCGACGCCTCGGTCTGACGATACTTCCGGCCCGATGGCCCTCCGAGTCACGCACTGCCCGGTCAACCTGGCCGGCGTTGGCTGGACGAACGTGCAGGCGCTGCGCAGGCGCGGCGTCGACGCTCGGCTCGTCGTCTTCAACACGCAGCCGTTCCGCCCCGACCAGGCCGACTGGGACCTGAAGCGCCCGCGCAAGGGTCTGCTGCGCCAGCAGGTCGTCCAGTGGCGAGCGCTCTCGAAGCTCCTGCCGAAGACGGACATCTTCCACTTCTACTTCGGTCTGACGCTCGTCCCGAAGAGCCTCCAGTTCCCGATCCTGAAAGCCACGCGCCGCAAGTCGCTCTTCCACTTCCTCGGCGCCGACATCCGCGAGCGGCCCAAGGAGCAGCTCATGTACGGCCTGAAGGCGGACGCGCGTGTCGTCGGTTCCTACGCCGCGCTTCGGTTCATCCCGTTCGACGCGGAGGTGCTGCCGCCCGGGATCGACCTCACCGCCTACGACCCCGTCCCCGCCGTCGAGCGCGAACGGGTGCGCATCGTGCACGCGCCGTCGAACACGGAGAAGAAGGGCACCGACTACGTGATCGAGGCCTGCAAGCAGCTCCCGGTCGACCTCGATGTCGTCCACGGCGTCCGCAACGAGGAGGCGCTCAAGCGCTACAAGCAGGCGGACATCGTCGTCGACCAGGTGCTCCGCGACTGGCACGGCGTCTTCACGATCGAGGGCATGGCGCTCGGGAAGCCGGTCGTCACGTCGCTGGACGAGGACGCCGTGCGGCAGACCGAGGAGGCGTTCGGCTTGAAGGTGCCGATCGTGCGGACGACGAAGGACGACCTCGTGGACGTGCTGCGGCCGCTCGTGGAGTCGTTCGAGGAGCGCAAGCGCCTGGGCGAGGCGGGCAGGGCCTATGTCGAGGAAGTGCACGACGTCGAGCGGATGACCGACCGCCTGCTCGACATCTACGCGAGGCTCTGAGTTGGGTCTGGTCGCAGAGATCAAGCGGCTCGGGAAGCACTCCGCGATCTACGGTGTCGGCGGCCTGATCCAGCGGATCGTCGCCGTCCTCCTGCTGCCGCTCTACACGCGCTATCTCAACCCGTCCGACTACGGGGCGATCGAGGCGCTCGTCGCGCTCTCGGCGATCATCTTCGCCCTGCTCAGGGCGGGGATCCAGAGCTCTTTCTTCCGCTTCTACTTCCACGCGGAGACCGACAGCGAGCGGCTGACGGTCGTCCGCACCTCGTTCTGGTTCACGATGGGCACGGCGACGATCGCGCTTGCCGCTGGAGAGCTGTTCGCCTCGCAGATCTCGCATTTCCTCTACGGCTCAGATGTGCACACCGACCTCGTGCGTGCGACCTTCGTCGGCCTCTGGGCGCGTTGACGATCGGGATGACGATCCTGCTCGTCGTCGTCCTCGACCAGGGGCCGCTTGGGGTCCTCGTCGGGAACTTCAGCGGGACGCTTGCCGTCTACGCCGTCCTCCTCGCCTACCGCCGAACACAGCTCGGGCTCGAGTTCAACACGGACGTCTTCCGCAAGATGACCGAGTGGGGCATGCCGCTCGTGCCCTCGGTGATCGCGCTGAACGCGATCGACTTCGCGGACCGGTTCCTGCTCGTGCGGATCAAGGGCCAGCACGAGCTCGGGCTGTACGCGATCGGGATGCGTATCTCCGCGGCGCTCCTCTTCGTGCTCGCCGCGTTCCGCACCGCGTGGCCCGCGTTCGCGTACTCGATCCGGGAGGACAACGAGGCGCGCCGCACCTACGGCTTCGTCCTCACCTACGTCACGTTCTTCTCGTCCTGGGCAGCGCTCGCCCTCGGCCTCGCCGCGCCGTGGATCGTCCGCCTGCTGACGACGCCGGACTTCTACGACGGGGCGCGCGTCGTGCCGATCCTCTCCTTCGCGTTCGTCGTCTTCGGCGCGTACGTCGTCGTCGTGACCTCGATCGGGCGCGTCGGGCGCCGCGGGTCGAACTGGATCATCACCGGGATCGCCGCGGTGATCGGCGTCCTGCTCAACCTCGCGCTGATCCCGCCCTTCGGGATGACCGGCGCCGCGGTGTCGATGCTCCTCTCCTACTTCGTGATCTTCCTCGGCATGACCTGGAAGGCGCAGCGCGTGTTCCACGTGCACTACCAGTGGCGCCGGCTCGGGACCGCGGCGGGAACCGCGGCCGGTCTGACCGTGGTCGGGAAGCTGGTCGACGGCGGGCTCCCGCTGGCGATCGCGCTCACGGCCCTGTACCCGCTCGTCCTGGGGCTCGCCGGCTTCTACCTGCCCCAGGAGCGCGCCCGGATCGGCGCCTTCGGCAGGCGGCTCCTTCCCGGTCGCGCTTAATCCGCCTGCGGCGCCGCTTGCGGTGCCGCCTTCAGGACGCGTGGCTTTGCCGCGCGTCCGTCGGAAATGACCGGTCGACACAACCGAACTCAACCGGCCCGCAGCCAGGAACGGTTTAGCGTTCCTGGCGCATGGACTCGGGAGAAGTGGCTGCGGTAGCGGGGGCGGTTGGGGCTGCACTGATCTTGCTCGGCCGAGGTCGCGTGCTGCTTCTCGTCGGCCTTGGACTCCTCGCCGTCGCGGAGCTGGGCCTCGTCCACGACCTGTCCGGAAACCGCGTCTCGACGAAGATCGCGGCGCTCGGGGCTCTCGGCCTGATTCCGATCGCGATCGGCGCGTGGGTCTTCGTCCGCTGGCCCGTCCTGGTGACGCCGCTCGTCGCGATCGCCGCCCCGTTCCGACCTCCGCTCTCGTTCGGCAGCGAGCATCGCTACTTCGTCGGCGTCGCGAGCTCGGGACAGCTCGGGCGCCTGCTGCCTCTCTACGGCGTCCTCGGCGCCACGGCCCTGGCGCTCGGCTGGCACGCGCTCCGCGGGCGCGTGAACCGTCCGGTGCCGTTCATCGTCTCGATCCCGGCCGCCGTCTTCGTCGCCGTCGCCGGCCTCTCGCTGCTCTGGACCGAGGACCTGGTTTCCGGCGAGAACGTGCTCGCGTACTTCCTGCTCCCGTTCGCGGTGCTCGTCGTGGTCGTGGCACACGCGCCGTTCCCGCCCTGGCTGCCGAAGGCGCTGGCCGTGATCGCGGTCGGGCTCGCGACCCTGTTCGCCGTCGTGGGGATCATCCAGGCGGCCACGCACAAGCTCTGGTTCTTCTCGCCGGCGGTCGAGGTCGGCAACGCGTACAGCTCGTTCTTCCGCGTGACCTCGCTCTTCCGCGATCCGAGCCTGTACGGAAGACACGTCGTGATCGGGATCGCGGTGCTGCTCGTCTGCGTGCTGTACCGGAAGGTCGATCCGTATCTCGCCGCGGGAGTGATCGCGGTGCTCTTCGTCGGGCTCTGGTTCTCATACTCGCAGTCGAGCATGGCGGCGCTCTTCGTGGTCACGCTCGCCCTCGCCGCGTTCGCCGGGGGGAGAAGCCTCAGGCTCGTCGCGGCGCTGACCGCGGTGGTCGTGCTCGTCAGCGCCGCCGGGATCCTTGCGACCTCGGTCCGCGACCACTCCGCGCGGCGCTTCACGAGCGACCGTTCTCGGCGGGTTGAGCTGACCTGGAAGGTGTTCCGCGCGCATCCGGCCGCCGGCGTCGGGCTCGGCAGCCAGCCGGTGGCGAGCCAGGCGCGCTCCACGCAGGGCGGGTCACCGACACGCTTCGTCTCGCACACGACCCCGCTCACTGTGGCGGCCGAGCTCGGCGTGATCGGGCTCGCTGCGTATCTCGCGCTACTCGGCGGGTCGGCGGTGCTGATCGAGCAGGTTCGACGCCGCGCGCCGCCTCTCGGCCTGGGTCTCGGTGCGGTGTTCCTGGCCTTGTTCGTGCACTCGCTCGCGTACAGCGGATTCTTCGAGGATCC
Source organism: Actinomycetota bacterium (assembly GCA_005883245.1). Classification (GTDB taxonomy): domain Bacteria; phylum Actinomycetota; class Thermoleophilia; order Gaiellales; family Gaiellaceae; genus VAXT01. Next base: position 12,661 of record VAXT01000011.1, read on the forward strand.
CGTGACGTGGCTCGCGATCGCGATCGCCGCCTCGTACGTGCTGTCGCGGAACGAAGCCATACTCGAGGAGTGAATCGTCGCGGCCCATGGTTGCTCCTGGCGACGCTGGGCGTGCTCGTCGCGATCACGATCCCGGAGCTCGGCGCCGACCCGTGGCCCTTCATGCCGCCCGCCGTGCATCCGCGCGGCCTCCTCGGCCCGCTCGTCCGGGTCGCCGACCGCGAGTGGGACCTCGGCATCCTCCGCTCGACCGCCGTTCTGGCCGGCCTGCTCATCGCCCTCGTCGCAGCAGCGACCTGGCGCATCCGCTCCTGGCCACGGTGGTTCGCGATCGCGCTCCCGATCGTGGTGTGCGGGATGTTGCTCGTTCCGGCAACGATGCTGCAGGTCGGCCTCCGCGACGCAACCGAGCCCTGGTACTTCACGAACGACTCGACGTACCAGATCGAGATCGCGGGCGATCTCGTCCTCCACGGCCACAACCCGTACGGCCACGACTACGGCGACTCGGGGCTCGAGCGCTTCTACCCCGCCGCGAACGACGAGGAGGCGGCCTTCGACCGCGCGGCGCGGCACCACTTCGCCTACTTCCCGGGCACGGCGCTGATCGCGGCGGCGTGGCGCGCGCTCCCGCGGCCGTGGGACGACTACCGGATCTTCGTGCTGCTGGCGACCTTCGCACTCCTTCCCGCGGCGCTCCTTTTTCCCGGCGCGCTGTACGTGCGCTTATCCGTGGGGGCCGGCCTCGCAGCGAACCCGATCCTGCTCAAGGGCGCGTGGTTCGGGACCGCAGACGCTCCCGCTCTGCTCGCGCTCGTCCTCGCGTTCGGCCTCCTGGCCCGCGGACGCCTCGTCTGGGCGGCCGCGAGCCTCGGCGCCGCGCTCGCGCTGAAGCAGTTCGCACTCGTCGCGGTCCCCTTCTTCGCAATCATGCTCCTGACGAAGAACGCGTCACGCGGGACGCTGTACCGCGCGGGCGCCGCCTTCGGAGGCGTCTTCCTGGCGACCGTGCTCCCGTTCCTCGTCGCCGACCCCGGCGCGCTCTGGCACGACACCGTCTCCTACGGCGCGGGCACCTACCGAATCGTGGGCTACGGCCTCGCCGCGCTGCTCCTCAACCTCGGCGCGATCGACGACCGCTTCGGCAACTACCCCTTCGTGTGGCTCGCGCTCCTGTTCTGGCTGCCGCTGACCGCCTGGCTGCTCTGGGCTCAGCGCCGCGCCGGGACTCTGTGGGCCGGCGCTATCGGTTTCTCCGTTTCGATGTTCGTCCTGCTCTTCTTGAGCCGTGTTTTCCAGAGCTCGTACCTCGCCTGGCCTTTGACAGGCATCGGCGTCGCGCTTTTGCTCGCCGAAGCTGACGGCAGTCGGCGAGCCGCGCCCGCAGAATCGCCTTCCAGCGCAGCTCGGGAATGAGCGCGTAGACCTTGTTCCGGCCCGAGATGTAGACGCGGAAGCCGTCCGCGACGAGCGCCGAATACTTGCCGTCGTGGAAGTGCCACACCGGATCGCCGTTGCGCGCGTTCAGCGCCCACGTGCCGCGCGGACCGATCTTCACGCGCCGCAGCCCGCCCGCGCCGCACCTGCCGCACGTCGAGAAGTAGACGAGCCCGGCCAGGACAGTCGGCGCGCCCGTGATCGAGGCCGGAGCGTCGAACCGCCAGCGCGGCTCGCCCGTCCGAGCGTCGAGGGCGACGAAGTTTCCGTCCCAGGTGCCGACGAAGACCGTCTTCCGCCAAACCGCCGCGGCCGTGTAGACGTACGTCCCGACCTGGTGCGCCCACAGCAGGTGGCCGCTGGAGGCGCCGAACGCGTAGACCGTCCCGTCCGCGTTCCCGATGAAGACCCGCCCGTACGCGACCGTTGGGGTGGCGTAGAAGTACTCGCGGCTCCCGAAGCGCGAGAACGAGGTCGCGTGCCAGCGCTGGCGGCCGGTCTTCCTGTCGATCCCGTACACGCTGCCGTTGCTGGTCGCGATCACGAGCAGGCGACCGGCGAGCGCGGGTGCGGCCACGATCTGATCGTCGGCGTTGAACGTCCACTTGAGGAGGGGCCGACGCTTGCCGCGGATCCGGTACGCGTAGAGGTGGTGGTCCCAGGGGCCGAAGTAGAGCGTGTGCCGGACGAGGAGCGGTGACGACTCGACCGAGCCGGCCCGCACCCGCCAGTACTCCTTGCCGTTGCGTGCGTTGAGGGCGACGACGAACCCGGCCGCCCCGGTCTCGTGCTTCCGGCACGGCAGCTCGTGCATGTAGCCCTGGTAGACGATGCCGTCGCGGATCGTCGGCGACGCGGCGGAGCAGTGGTCGAAGTGCTTCGTCCAGACGATCTTCCCGGTGCGCGCGTTGAGCACGAAGAAGCGGCCTTTCTGCTGCGCGACGTAGACCTTCCCGTACGCGACCGAGGGCGGGAACTCGATGTCGGCCCGCGCCTTCAGCTGCCAGAGGCCGTGGTACGGAGGTCGCAGCCGCTTCCAGCCGGGAGCGAGATGCGTCCGCTGCTGGTCGTAGCCGTACGTCGGCCACTGTTCCTCGACAAGCCGGGCCGCGAGCGCCTTCTTGCCCTGCCTCTGCTTCTTCTGCGGCGCCGTATCCGTGCGCAGGACGGTCGAGAACTCCTCCGTGGACGAGCCGCGGACATCGCGCGGCCGCTTCTCGTGCCAGGCCCAGCCGCCGAGCGCCGTGCCCATGCCGAGCGCGAGCAGCGACGCTCCGAGCAGCGGCCACTGGAAAATGCCGATGCGGGTCCGGGCCAGGCCGTAGGCGATCGCCAGCACCACGCCGGCGGCGAGGAGCAGTTCGGCGGAGTCGGTGACCGCGCGTTCGAGCGATGCAGCGAGCGGCAAGAGGAGCAGGTTAGCGACGCTACTTGCCGACCACGACGGTTGCCCGCGCACGGTGCCCGTTCGCGGTCACGGTCAGCGTGTAGCGCCCGGGCTTCGAAGGCACTGGAAGCCTGAGCAGCGGCGGCTTGCCATTCCCGCGCGTGCCGCCGAGCCGCCAGCCGACGGTTTTCGCGTCGGTAGAGACGCGGACGCGCAGGATCCGGCCGTGCGGTGTGAACTTGTGCTTGAGCAGGTCGATGTAGCGGAGCCGGACCGTGAAGGCCCGCGTCGAGCCGGCTTTGTTACCTGCCAGATCTTGCGCAGCGAGTGCCAGCCGGTAGTCACCCGATCGCTTGCCGCGCCCGTACCAGGCATAGGTCCCAGTCGCCTTCTTCCGGCCGCTCCGGCCGAGCCGCTTTCCGTCGACATAGAGGACCGCGTAGGCCTGCTCGTCAAACCTGTAGCGAACGTCGACGCGGTCGGCCCTGCCATCGCCGTCAGGCGAGAAGACGCGATGGCGAATCTGGACCTCGATGGTCGGCGGGGTCGAGTCAACGCGAACCGTCCGCGGGAACTCGATCGTGCGGTCCTCGTCCTTCAGTTGAAGCTGAACGTGGTAGAGCCCGTCCCGAACGATTCGCCCGGAGTCGTTCCGGCCGTCCCACGCGAATTGGTGGAACGCTTGGCCGAAGACGCCCGTGCCGAGGGCGTGGCGCACGATCGTCCCTCTGTCGTCGGCGATGTCGAGCTGGATGTCTTCCTCACGCCGGAGCCGGAAGCCGATCCTCGCCTCGGTCAGCTTGGGCGAGAAGAGAGCCGGGATCCGCGTGCCCAGAACCGGGCTGTCCTCGAGCTTCAACCGCTCGGTGACCGCAAACGCCGTCGCCGTCGCTGCAAGCAATCCGGCGACGATCAGCGTGGGAGCGAACTTCTTCACCCGGTCGATATTAAGGCGGGCAGGGCAGGCTGAGCCTGCCCTCCCCTCGATGGTCGGCGTTGACAAGCAACGCCTAGGGTTACGGCCGTGTCCAAGCTCCTGCTCAGCTTCGACTTCGAGGACTGGCACCAGCTCGTGCACCGGAGCATGGGGCAGGCGGACTGGGACTCGCGTGGACGCGCCCTCGAGCGACAGACGGCCGCGATCTTCGAGCTGCTCGACGAGCTGGGCGCGAAGGCGACGTTCTTCGTCCTCGGCCTCACCGCCGAGCGCTACCCCGACCTCGTACAGGCGATCGCGGCCAAGGGCCACGACCTCGCGTGCCACGGCTACGACCACCGACGCGTCCCGAGCCAGGCGAAAGAAGAGTTCCGTGCGGACGTGGAACACTGCGCCGAGCTCGTCGGGCGGCTCGCAGGGAAGCGGCCGGTCGGCTACCGCGCGCCCGCGTTCTCGATCACCCGCGAGACGCCGTGGGCCTACGAGGTGCTCGCCGAGCTCGGCTTCCGCTACGACTCGAGCCAGTACGACTCGCCGCGCATCCCGCAGCGAATCCGCGGCATGCCGCGCACTCCGTACCGGCTCGAGCTCGACGAAGGACGCGAGATCTGGGAATACCCCGTCACGGTCTGGCCGGTCCGCGGCCGCCCACTCCCGATGGGCGGAGGCGCCTACTGGCGGGCGCTTCCGACCTCGGTGCTGCGTAGGGCGCTCAAGGAGGTAACCGCCGACAACTCCCACCCTGTGCTGTACTTCCATCCGTACGAGCTCGACCCGCAACCGCTGCGGGCGACCCTGTCCGAGAGCCCGACTCCGAGGCAGCGCGCGCTCGCGGCCTGGAAGAGCGTCCAGCGCAACCCCGGCCGGCGGCTGGTCGCGGATCGGATTCGTGCAATCGCCCGCGACTACACGCTGACCAGCTACGAGGAGGCCCATGGAGAAGTCGTCGAACGCTACGGAGCTCGTCCGAGATCACTTTCAAGAGAAGGCGTCGTCGTTTGACGCGCTCTACGACGAGGAGCATCCCCTCCAGCGTGCGGTCCGCCCCGGGCTGCTGAAGCGCCGCGACTTCGCGCTCGAGGTCGTCCGCGAGTACGACCAGCCACGGGTGCTCGACATCGGCGGCGGCTCCGGCCGCGTCGGCGAGCTGATTCTCGAGGCCGGCGCGCGCGAGTGGGTGAACGCGGACATCGCGCAGGAGATGCTCGACCTCTCCGCGAAGCGCCTGGAGCGCTTCGGCGACAAGGTGCAGCTCGTCCACGGCGACTTCCTCACCGCTCCGCTCGAGGGCACGTTCGACGTCACGATCGCGCTCGGCTTCTTCGACTACATCCCCGACGCGCATCTGTTCGTCCGCCGCATGGCCGAGCTGACGTCAGGCTCGGCGGTGGCGAGCTTCCCGCGCTGGAACTGGCTCAAGGGTCCGGTGCGGAAGGTCCGCTACGAGGTGATCGACAACTGCCCGATCTTCAACTACACCGAGCGCGAGCTCCGGTTTCTGTTCGGCTCGGCAGGGTTCAGCCGCGTCCTGATCAAACAGGGACGTAGTGGGTTCTTGGTTCGCGCGGATAGCTAGCCCCTCGGCGTCGCTTGCGATGCCGAGCGTTTGAGCGAGCGGTGGCTTTGCTGCCGCTCGCTCTAACATGGAACGCGTGAAACGACTCCTCGTCGTCCTGGTCGGCTCGGTTGCGCTGTTCGCAGCCCATCCCGGTCACGCCCAGGCGCGCGAGTGCGGGTTGCCGAACAAGGCCCCGGTCTGGGTCGACTTCGCGGACGGATCGGTCCCGTTCTGGACGATGTTCGCGCGGCCGGGCATCGTCGGCGCGGCGGCGAACTTCATCTATCCGGCGCAGATGCGCGCCCTCGGAGAGAAGACGGTCTACTGGGAGATGAACCTGCGCCAGCGCGTCGGGACGCCGACCAATCCGCTCGACCCGAACATCATCGAGGACTGGGCCGACCGCGTCTTCTATCGCGCGGTCGCCTCGTCCGGCTGCGCGACGCCGTGGATCGGGCTCAACGAGATGTGGGGCTCGAACCTCGCCACTCCGTGGTCGCCGACGAACGCGCAGTACCGCGACAACGTGCTCCAGTTCGTGCGCCGCCTGAACGCCCTCGGCGCGCACCCGTTCCTGCTCCTCAACAGCCGTCCCTTCACCGACGGCGAGGCCGGGGACTGGTGGCGGGAGGTGGCCCTGTACACGAACTTCGTGCGCGAGGTCTACTTCGCCGCGCCGCAGATCTACCGTCAGGGCCCCGTGCTCGGCTCACGGACGCTGCGCAATGCCTTCCGCCAGGGAGTCACCGATCTGACGTCGATCGGGATCCCCGTGGCGAAGGTCGGGATCTTCCTCGGATTTCACACGAACCCGGGCCAGGGCGGCCGCGAGCACCTGAAGCCCGCGAGCGCCTGGTTCGACACGATCAAGTGGCAGGTGCTCGCGATCAAGCAGGTCAGCCGCGAGATCCCGCTGGCCACGGTCTGGTCCTGGGGGTGGGGCGAGTGGGCGCCGGCCGATCGCGATCCCGACAAGCCGGCGGCGGCCTGCGTGTACCTCTGGACGCGAGACCACGGCCTCTGTGCAGGGCCGAAGATGGCCGGTCGCGGGTTCGACACATCTCTGACCGAGGGTCAGCTGATCCTGCCCAGCGGAGCGCAGTGCAAGACGCCGTGGGGGCTGCTCGGAAGCGGCCAGCTCGCGGGCGTCGCGCACGTGACGCGGGATCGCGAGATCGCGTACACGTCGCTGTTCGGACGGCTCGTCCTGAAGAGCGCGGTGAAGGTGAGGCCGCAGGAGCTGAAGGCGGCTCAGCGGGCGATCGTCCGCTACCGCTTCGGCGGGAGTGCCGGCGCCTACCGGGGCGCGCTGGCCCGGGCGGGCGCGTCGACCGCGATCGCGCGCGGGGTGATCGCCGACGAGCTCCGGCAGGCGCGGATCGAGCGCAACTTCCGGGTCCAGTCTCCGTCGGGGAAGGAGATCGCGAGCTACCGGGAGAGCTACGCGTCGACTCCGGCCCGTCTCGTCCGGGTCAGGCCCGCGCCGGCGTGGCTCGGCCACCGAAGCCGCGGCGTGGCGATCGAAGGCCTCGCGCCTGCGCCGGTCTTCCGGATCTCGGGGCACGGCTGGGTCAAGGTCAAGACCCGCGACGGCAGCCTCCGCGTCCGCGCTCTGAGCCCGACGGCGCCGCTCGGCGCTTTCTCGCTCGGCGATGCGTGGTCGTCGATCCGCGCGGCGCTCGTGCAGCACGCTCAGGATGCCGTCTTCGACAACTGGCTGATGCGCCGCGAG
>VAXT01000227.1 GCA_005883245.1 Actinomycetota bacterium
CGTGCCCCCGTCGATCCTCACGCGACCCAAGATGGGATTCCCGGTGCCGCTCGATCCCTGGTTCCGCGGCCGCTTCTGGCCGGTCGTGGAGGAGTTCGTCCTCGGGCCGCGCGCGCTGCGCCGCGGAATGTTCGTGCCGTCCGAGCTGCGGCGCCTCGCGGAGGAACACCGCTCGGGCGGCGGCCGCCACGCCGAACGCCTGTGGCTCCTCGTGAACCTCGAGATCTGGCAGCGGATCTTTCTCGATGGCGAGGACATCGCGTGACATGAAGATCACGCTCCTGGACGCCTCCGAGGTCGCGCGCCTGCTGTCCGATCGCGACCGTCTCGCCGAGTGGGAGCAGCTCGTGCGCGCCTGCCCATGGGCGACGGCGTATCAGACTCCAGCCTTCGCGCGAGCGTGGTACGCGGTCTATCGGCCGACCTTCGCGCCGCTCATCGTCGAGGGGCGCGCACCGAATGGCGCGCTGGTCGTACTCCTGGCGCTGGCGAGCGGCCGGCGGAACGAGGAGGTCGTCGCCGTCGGCGCTCCCCACGCACCGTATCAAGGCTGGATCGCCACGTCGGCCGCGAGCGACTTCATCCTCGGCGCGCTCGCCGCCTGCGGCCGTGAGCTCTCGGTGGACCAGCTCACGCTGCGGCACCTGCCCAAGGGCACACCGCTGGACTGGATGCATCGAATCCGTGGCGGCGTCCGCCTCGCGACGCGAGCGGTGAGGCGGGGCCTCGTGAGCCTCGACGACATCACGGTCGAGGCGTCACCGCATCACGATCTGAACGGGACGGTGCCCGGGCGTCTCGAGACGCTCACGGCGCGGCCTCAGCTCGAGGCCGTGATCGACGAGATCGCGTCCCAGTGCGATCTGCGTGGGGCGGCGCGGAACGGTGGCATGCCGTTTCGCGACGATCCGCAGACGCGCCAGCTCTACCTCACGCTGATCGACGAGCCGGGCCTGCTGCACGCCGCCGTGCTCAAGGTCGGCGACACGGTGGTGGCCTCGCACGTCGGCGTCATCAACGGCCCGTCGGTATCGCTCGGACTCGTCACGTGCTCGCCGGCTCACGCCGCTCGTTCGCCGCGCCGGCTCCTGCTCTTGCTGCTAGCCCGGCAGCTCCACGACGAGGGCTACAGGGTGCTCGACCTGAATCCTGGCGACGATGAGGCCAGGAACCGGTTCGCGACCCACGCCGACCACGTGCACACGCTCACCGTGTTCTTCCGACGGCGCGCGTACGCGGCGCACGCCGCGGCCAGGCTGGCCGCGCACGCGCCACGCCGGACGCGGGCCATCATGGGCATCGCGAGCCGAGTCTCCAAGGTGCGCAGGCGCGTGAGCTCGCTGGGGCTCGCGCCGTCGCTGCTCGCTACCCTTCAGGGCCGGCTCGCGCGGTGCTGGTCGCTGCGCGAATTCCGGATGTACGGTCTGCCGGCATCGGAGGTCCCGAAGACCGAGAGCGGTGCAGACCTGCGGCGCGATGCGATCGACGACCTCGTCCTCTACCGCCCGTTCTCGGCGAACGAGATGTCCGTGAAGGAGTTTCTCGCGGAAGCTGTGCAGAGGCTCGAAGAGGGACAGCACGTCTACACCTTCGCGGCGAACGGTGCGCTCCTTCACTACAGCTGGCTGATCGAGCGGACCGGACGCGCGGGAAGCGACTTCGGCCACGAGTTCGGGCTCCCGGGCCCGGCGGCCGTCCTCTGGAGCGATTACACCTGGCCGGAGGCCCGGGGTCGCGGCCTGCAGACTCGATCGATCCACCGCCGGTTGCGGGACGCCGCCGCCGCAGGTCATACGATGATGTTCATCGGCGTACGCGCGGAGAATGCGGTGTCCAGGCACAACATCGAAAAGGTCGGCTTCGGGCACTGGGCCAGCGGGTGGGCCGAGTACCGGTTTGGACGTGTGAAGCGCTGGATCACGTACGCCCAGATGGGCGAGGCCCCCGAGGCCGCGGCCCACGCCGCTCAGCACGCGTGGAAGTGATCGCGCAACCGCACCGACTGTTCCTTTTTCTCGTCGCGCTTCCGCTCGTCGTCCGGCCGGTCCCCGTCGCCCTCGCGACGGTTCCGGATGGGGTCGTGACGAACGATGAGAGCGCGAACCACCAATTCGAGGTGAACGTGACTCGTCTAACACGGCGTCGCGCACACGGCCGCACGGACGATACGGCTCGCTGGATCGATCTCGACGTCGAGACCGCGATCAGCTTTCTCGGCGAGGAGTGGAGGCCGCTCATCGAGACCTCGGAGTCGCCACCGACCGGGGACCCGCTGTGGCAGCGGGCCTACTGGCGCGCCTTCCACGCCCAGGGACCCGCGCCTCGCGTCCACGCCCTCTGCGGGGAGGACGGGGTGACCGCTGTCATCCCGGTCCGACCGACATGGCGTCTCGTGCGCCAGTGGTCGTCGGGTGTCA
>VAXT01000221.1 GCA_005883245.1 Actinomycetota bacterium
GAGGTTCGGGCGCGAGGCGTGTCCCCGGGTCTGGGCTCGTACGCGTCGAAGGAAGACCGCCTCGATGCGCGGCTGGCCTCGGCGCTGATGGGCATCCAGGCCGTGAAGGGCGTCGAGGTCGGCGACGGGTTCGCCCTCGCCGGTGAGCGCGGCTCAGCGGCCCACGACGAGATCTTCCGCGACGACCGGGGCTACTACCGCGAGACGAATCGCGCAGGCGGTCTCGAGGGCGGCGTCTCGAACGGCGAAGAGATCGTCGTCCGCGCGGCGATGAAACCACTGCCGACGCTGATGCGCCCCCTTCGCTCCGCCGACCTCGAGACCGGCGAGCCGGCGGAAGCACTCGTCGAACGAAGCGACGTGGCCGCGGTCGAGGCACTGTCGGTCGTGGCAGAAGCGTCGGTTGCCTTCGAGCTCGCCCGCGCGGCCCGCGAGAAGTTCGGCGGCGACGCAATCGGCGACTTCGTCGCGGCCCATCGCGCCTACCTCGACCGAATCGATTGGTCTCCCCACTAGACAGGCACGTCGCGCTGATCGGCTTCATGGGGGCGGGCAAGTCGACGCTGGGCCGCGAGCTCGCACGGCTGACGAGCCGGCCGTTCGTCGACACCGACGAGGAGATCGAGAGGCGCTTCGGCCCGATTGCGGAGCTCTTCGAGCGCAACGAGCCCGACTTCCGCCGGATCGAGGAGCAGGTCGTTGCGGAGGCGCTCGCAGGCCCGACTGCGGTCATCGCGCTCGGCGGAGGCGCAGTTCTCTCAGAGGCGACCCAGACGCGCCTGGCGAGCACGGCCTTCGTCGCCTATGTCGAGGGGGACGTCGACACGGCCTGGGAGCGGGTCAAAGACTCGGGTCGCCCGCTGGCCCACGATCGTGAGGAGTTTGCGAAGCTCTTCGCCGAGCGAGACGAGATCTACGAGTCAACGGCCGACGGCTGGGGCCGCACGACCGAAGGGCTCCTTCTCGCCTCGCTTGGAATCGCCGGCTGGAAGCTCGGACTTACGCCTGCCGTAGCCGGCGCCGCGATCGTTGCGGACGAACGCGTTCTCCAACTCCACGAGCTCCACGTGACACCAGGAACTTCGACGCACCTGGTTCCAAGCGGCGAGCTTCGTGGCCGCAACTCACCTTCGCGGAGTCTCATGGTTGGCAATACCGACGACGCTCGTCGGCATGGTCGACGCAGCAATTGGCGGAAAGACGGGGATCAACACCGACAACGGGAAGAACCTCGCCGGTGTCTTTCACTTTCCAAAGCAAGTCTTGCTCGATCCATCTTTGCTCGCGACGCTTCCGGATGAGGAGCGGCGCGCGGGCATGGCTGAAGTCGTCAAGACCGGATTACTCGCCGGAGAAGAGCTCTGGTCGCTTCCCGACGAGGAGATGATCCGCGCGTGCGCCGCTTTCAAGGCCGCAGTCGTTCTCTCCGACCCATACGAGCGTGAGGGGCGGCGAGCGATCCTCAACCTCGGCCATACGTTCGCCCATGCGCTCGAGGCCGGCTCGGGCTACGCGCTGCGGCACGGCGACGCGGTCGCGCTCGGTTTACTCGCGGCGTTGCGGGTTTCGGGCCGCGCGACAGGCGTCGTCGAGGAGGTACTCGCGCCCGAGCCGGTGCGCGTCGACCGGGACCGCGCTTGGGACGCACTCCTCCGCGACAAGAAGGGCGCGCTCAACCTGGTGCTTCTCGGTGACCAGGGCGGCTATGTGACGTCTGTCCCCGAGCGCGAGGTCAAGCGCGCGCTCGACGAGCTGATCGCCGACTAGGCTGGCCTCGTGAAGGTGGACGTCCTCAACGGTGTGAACCTCGACGTGCTCCAGCGGCGCGACCCCGTGATCTACGGAGGCCTCTCGCTGCACGAGCTCGAGCAGCAGATCGAGGCGTGGGCGGACGAGCTCGGACACACGGTCCGCTGCCGCCAGACGAACAGCGAGGGTGAGTACGTCAAGTTCTGCCACGACTCGCTCGACTGGGCCGAAGGCGTGATCGTCAACCCGGGAGCGTGGAGCCACTACAGCTACGCGATCCACGACGCGCTCGAGCTCTACTCCGGGCCGATCGTGGAGGTGCACCTCTCGAACCCGGAGGAGCGCCTCGAGGAGTGGCGTCACGTCTCGGTGATCGCGCCACTGGCCGAGAAGCGGGTCCTCGGCCGCGGCCCGGTCGGGTACCGCGAGGCGCTCGAGTTCCTCGGCGCGGCGACGTGAACGGCCGGGTAGACAGGCTCCTCGAGCGTCTCGAGGAGCCGCTCCTCGTCTCGAACCCGGCGAACGTCCGCTACCTGTGCGGCCTCGCCAGCTCGAACGCGGCGCTCGTCGTCGAGCCCGACCGCATCCGGCTCTACACCGACTTCCGCTACGCGGAGACGGCTCGCGCGATCGAAGGCGTCGAGCTCGTCGACGCGAAGCGCGACCTTTTCCAGACGCTGTCCGAGGAGCTGTCCGGGAAGATCGGCTTCGAGGCGACGTCGCTCACCTTCGAGCGCTATTCGCGGCTCCACGCGGGCGGGATCGAGCCCATCCCGCGCTACGGGCTCGTCGAGGAGCTGCGCGCGGTCAAGGACGAGGACGAGCTCGACGCGATCCGGCGCGGGGCGGAAATCGCGAACACCGCGTTCGAACGCTTCGCCGACGAGGGAAACGTCGTCGGGCGCACCGAGCGCGAGCTCGCCTGGCGCTTCGAGCAATTCCTCCACGACGCGACTGGGGAAGGTGTGTCGTTCCCAGTGACGATGGCGTCCGGCCCGAACTCGGCCAAGCCGCACACCGAGCTCAGCGACCGCGTGGTCGTGCCGGGCGAGACGCTGCTCGTCGACGCCGGCTGCATGGTCGACGGCTATTGCTCCGACTGCACGCGGACGTTCGCTACCGGAAGCCTCCCGAACGAGCTGAAGAACGCGTACGAGGTGTGCCTCGATGCCCAGCTTGCGGGGCTCAAGGCGGTCCGGCCGGGCGCGTCCGGGCCGGGCGTCGACTCCGCTGCGCGCGACCGGATCGAGGCCGCGGGGTACGGGCACGCGTTCGGGCACGGCCTGGGGCACGGCGTCGGCCTCGTCGTGCACGAGGATCCGCGCCTCGCCCAGGAGTCGAGGAGCGTGCTCGAAGCGGGCAACGTCGTCACGGTCGAGCCGGGGATCTACCTGTCCGGCCTGGGCGGAATCAGGATCGAGGACCTCGTCATCGTCACGGACGGCGAGCCCGAGGTCCTGACGACGTTCCCGAAGGATCTGCACTCTCTCGACTAGATTTTCGTCGTGGCCGAGGTCGTCAACACGAACCAGTTCAGGAACGGCATGCACATCGAGATCGACGGTGGCGTGTGGCGCATCGTCGAGTTCCAGCACGTGAAGCCCGGCAAGGGCGGCGCGTTCGTGCGCACGAAGGTGAAGAACCTCGCCAGCGGAGCCGTCGTCGACCGCACGTTCCGCGCCGGCGAGAAGTTCCAGCGCATGCACACGGAGGTCAAGAGCGCGCAGTACCTCTACGACTCGGGCGACGACGTCGTCTTCATGGAGGACGAGACGTACGAGCAGTTCTCGCTCCCGCGGACGTCGGTGGCCGAGGAGCTCGCCTTACCGTGGCCGAGACCGAGCCGGGCGTGAAGGGCGACACGGTCTCGAACGTGACGAAGCCCGCGAAGCTCGAGACCGGTGCAACCGTGCAGGTGCCGCTCTTCGTGAACACGGGCGACCGGATCAAGGTCGACCCGCGCGAAGGCCGCTACATCTCCAGAGCCTGAACGAGAGCCGACCTGATCGGCCGCCGGAGCCGGGCTATGCCCGGCGGGAGGCTCACAACGGAGAGGAGAACATGCGCATTTCGCTTCCAGTGGCCGGCTCGTGAAACGATTGGCCAAAGTTCTCGATTGCGAGGAGGGGGCACACGGGGGAACCAGGGGTTCCTCCGTGATAGCGAGCGAAGCGACGCGGGCGTTACCCTCTCCGGGTGCCCGCGCTCGTCGACACGACGATCCGCCTGCTCAGTCAGGAGCCGCTGGCCGGGCGGATGCCGACCGCCGAGCTGCTTCGCCTCGCTGAGCTGCTCGACGGCGTCGGGTTCGCGTACCTCGAGGTTTCCGGCGGGGGCGTGTTCGACAGCGCCGTTCGCCGGGGGGTCGAGAGCCCGTGGGAGCGGATCCGCGCGCTCAAGTCGCGGACGAAGACGCCGCTCGGGATGGCGCTTCGCGGCCGCTTCCTCGTCGGCTCGCGTCCGGTTGGAGGCGACTTCGCGCGCCGCTTCGTCGCCAGCGCGGCCGAGAGCGGGATCGACGTCTTCCGCCTCGAGGATCCGCTGAACGACGTGTCGAACCTGCGCGAGGCCGGTGAGGCGATCGTCGCCGCCGACCGCGAGTTCGACGCGGGCCTGATCTACAGCCCCGGCCAGGGCGGAGAGACGCAGCATCTCGTCGAGCAGGCGAAGAAGCTGCCCGAGCTCGGTGCGGCGCGCGTGCTCCTGCACGATCCCTCCAGCGCGCTCGAGCCGTACCGTGCGAACGAGCTCGTGACCGCGCTCGCCGAGGGGAGCGGCCTCCCGGTCGGCCTCTATTGTCAGGGCGCCGGTGGGAGCGGGCTCGCGGCGGCACTCGAGGCCGCACGCGCCGGTGCGGATCTCGTCGCCTGCGCCGTGTACCCGATCGCCCTCATGCTCCACCGCGTCTCGGGCGAGGCGCTCGCCAGCGCGCTCAGCGGCGCGGGGATGGAGACCGCGATCGACCCGGACCAGCTGTGGCACGGAGCAGAGCTGG
>VAXT01000012.1 GCA_005883245.1 Actinomycetota bacterium
CTGGGGCAGCCGGCACGACCTCTGCGGGGGGAGGCGGCGCTGCCGGCGGCGGGGCAGGGGCGGGGTCAGGAGCGGGCGTCGTCGACGCAGCCGGTGGTGGTGGCGGCGGCGGCTGCGGAAGTCTTGGAGGGTCGGGTTTCAGGCCCGCCGTCGCCCCTTGGGCGAACGCGAGCGTGCCCGCGCTCAGGACCGTGCAAACGCATACGCCGAGCAGCACGATCGACGCCGAACGCCGCACAATATCCGCAGGACCCACAGCCACCAATGATGCATCTCCAGGTCATCCCGCACAAGGCGTTTGGCGAGTGCCTGCGCCGATGATCTTCCCGGGGCATTTTTCGCCCCGCGCCTCAGCTCTGATCCGTGGCTCGCCCCAGCCTTGGTCAGAGGCTCGCAGCAATCTCGCAGCGTTCTCACACACAACCCTGGTCAGGTTCGCGCCGCCCTCGGCGGTTCTCACATTTTCGTCCGCACTTTCAGCGCGGGTGAAAATGGGCGCGGCTGGGATCGAACCAGCGACCTCCCGCGTGTGAAGCGGGCGCTCTCCCGCTGAGCTACGCGCCCTCGGGCTGCTCAGATTAGCCGCTGCTACGCTGCGGTTGCCCGGTCGCGCTAGGCGGGGAGCTAGCGGTTCCCTGAGCCCGCAATCCGCTTCAGCGGGGCCGAATTCCCTCTCGAGGGGGCATCGTTCGAGACACGGGCCTGCGTCGTGAGCGTCGACGGCCAGGTTCCGCGCACTGGGAGCTTGTGAACCGCGTCAGATCCGGGAGGAAGCAGCGCTAAGCAATCCCTTCCAGGTGCCGCGGGTCGGCCTGGCCCGAGCAAGCAGCGCAACGCACCGGCTCGGTCGAGCCCACAGAGGAGGGTGTGCGGCCGGGTATCTGATTCAATCGGCGCGAGTGGTTTCTTGACCGCGCTCTACCGCAAATATCGTCCGCAGGGCTTCGACGACGTGGTCGGCCAGGAGCCGGTCGTCCGCACGCTGAGGAACGCGGTCTCGGCCGGGAACGTGCGCCAGGCGTACCTCTTCGCCGGGCCGCGCGGAACCGGCAAGACGTCGCTCGCGCGCATCCTCGCCAAGGCGCTCAACTGCGCGCACGGCCCGACGCCCGATCCCGACGGAACGTGCCATGCCTGCGTCGCGATCGCGGCGGGAACGTCGCTCGACGTGGTCGAGATGGACGCGGCCTCGCAGCGCGGCATAGACGACATCCGCGAGATCCGCGAGCGAGTCGTGCTCCAGCCGGTGGAGGGCCGCTACAAGGTGTACATCCTCGACGAGGCGCACCAGCTCACCGATGCGGCCTTCAACGCGCTTCTGAAGCTGATCGAGGAGCCGCCGCCCCACCTGGTGTTCGTCTTCTGCACGACCGAGCTGCAGAAGATGCTGTCCACCGTCCGGTCGCGCTGCCAGACGTTCGTCCTTTCGCGCCCGCGGTTGCCGGAAATCGTCCGGTACCTGAAGACGGTCGCGGAGGGCGAGGGGATCGAGGCGGCCGAGGCGGCGCTCGCGCTGATCGCCCGCTCGGCGCGCGGGAGCTTCCGCGACGCCGTCTCGACGCTCGATCAGCTGTCCGCGGCGACCGAGGGCAAGGTGACGGTGCAGGCGGTGCTGCAACTGCTCGGGGCGGTCGAGGAGGAGGCGCTGTTCCGGATCTGCGACTTCGTGGTCGACCGCGACACGGCCGGGGCACTGACGTTCCTCGAGGAGCTCGCAGAGCAGGGCCAGGATCTCGGCCGGCTCGTCACGGATCTCCTCGAGCACCTGAGGCACGTCCTGCTCGTCCAGCACATGGGTGAGGTGCCCGACTCGTTGCCGCTCACGGACGAGACGCGCGAGCGGCTGCGCGCCCAGGCGAACCAGCTCGGCGAGTCGACGGTGCTCCGCCTCTGCGACCTGCTCGCGGTGGCCGTGGACGACATGCGCCAGGGCGGAGACCCGCGGCTGCCGCTCGAGCTCGCGCTCGTCAAGGTGACGCGGCCGGCGGCGGACATGGAGCGCGAATCGATCGCGTACCGCCTCGAGCAGCTCGAGTCACGTGCCCAGCCGGGACACGTCCACGGACCTGGTACCGAGACTGGTCCCGTTGAGACCGCGCCACCGGAGACTGCGCCGAAGGAGCCACCCTCGGTCGAGCTCTCGCAGCTCCAGGAGGCCTGGCAGCGGACGATCCTGCCAGCCGTCGAGCAGAAGTCGATCCCGACGGCGTCGATGCTCCGCGAGGCGCATCCGTCGCAGCTCGACGAGGATCGGCTCACGGTCGAGTTCCCAGCGGCGGCGTCGTTCCACCGCCAGCTCGCCGAGGAGCCGAAGAACGCGACGCTCCTCGCGGAGGCGCTCTACGAGGTGACCGGCCGCAAGCTCGCGCTCGATTTTGCCGTGGGCGAGAACCGCGGCGACGGCCCCGAGGAGGCAGAGCAGCCGGCCGGTGAGGAAGAGATCGTCCAGCTGATGAAAGACACCTTCGATGCGCGCGAAGTCGGTGGGGACACCGACTGACGGGATCGAGCCTTCCTGGGCGCGGTCGTAACCGCCGTAGCTGATCCGCCAGGCTGCCCGAAGTCGAGCCCTCCGCGTTAGCCGCATGTGAGCGGCACGTGAGGCGTCGTCCCGACCCTGGTCAGGACACAAAGGCGAACCGGGACGTTGCAGTGCAGGCGTCCCAGGAAGGGGCTCTCAAATGCCCAAGTACTTCAATAGGCTGCCGCTTTTGCTCTGTGCGCTCGTTGCGTTGACGGTCGGCGTCCTATCTTCAGCGAATGCAGCGACGCCCGCGGTGGCGACCGACACAGTGGTGCCACCCGGGCTCGTGTTGTGGAACAAGCTTGGGAGCGAGGACGAGATTACGCATAGTGCCTACGGACCGAATCTCGTCATGTCCGACTGTGCACTCTTCGGCTGCGGGCTCGACGTGCCCGGGATGCTGGGGTATCCCCCGGGCGTTTTCGGCGGTGCGGCGAGCATCACTGGCGGCCCGTACTTCTCGGGTGCTCGAGTCCACACTGCGCTCCTCCGGGACCCGATCATGAATCCCGAGCACGGGGCCGTCGAGGTCTGGTACCGGCAGGAGTCGGACCCCGTTCCCTATCAGCACAACCCGCATCGCATCTTCGGCGGGCCGTACAGCCTGACCGGAGTGGACGAGGTCAACCTCTACAGCCAGGACGCCACCGACTCCGGCGACCCGCGGCTGCACTTCAGCCTGTTCTTCGGCGAAGAGCCGCCGCCGTTCACACCCCCGCACCTAGTTCCCGCTCTCTCCCTGGTCGACGGCGTCGACGGCTACCCGATCTCGGCGCACAACGGCAGCTGGATCCACGTCGCCGGCGTGTGGGACCGCAACGGGATCGATGGCAGCGCGGACACGATCCGCCTCTACGTCAACGGAGAAGTCGTCGCGGCGACGCAGGACAGCAGCTGGGGTTCGACCAGGTGCAACAACCGCCTCCCCGGCGTCGACCGGTGCTTCCTCGACGTCGCCGGCTGCAACGACACCTGCGCAGATACCTTCGCGGAGGACAACCTGAAGGTCTGGGACATCGCCAAGACCGACTACAGCGACCGTTTCCGCGAGGGCTTCGGCAACGAGCCGCCGGACTGTTCGGGAGTCACGACCGCGCCCAGCTCGATCTGGCCCGCGATGCGCCACATGATGGCACTGGTCACCCTTTCCGGGGCGACCGACCCCGACGGCGACATGCTCGGATATCACATCGACGGTGTCACGCAGGACGAGTACGTGACCGGCATCGGTGACGAAACCTCCCCCGACGCCGCCCTCACGCCCGCCGGGGCAAACTCGAACAACGTTCTCGTTCGCTCGGAGGCCAACCCCCGCTTCAACGGTCGCGTCTACCGGATCGCCTACACCGTTTCCGACGGCAACGGGGGCAGCTGCTCCGGCACAGCGGGTCCGACCGCGAACACGACGGCCAAGGTCGGTGTGCACTGGAGGAAGGGGATCTCCGCAATCGACGACGGCAACGCGATGAGCTGGAACTCCTTCACGGGGGTACGCGTGCCGTAGTTAGGCGGAACACCGCTCAGAGAATGCAACCCAACGACGAGAGGAGCTCCCTGGTGGGGGCTTCTCTCTTGTTGGACACAGCCGTTCTTCCTGGAGCTTTCCACCGAACCCGCCTGGTCTCAGTGGACCTCCCGTAACCTAGGACGCCTAAGAAGCCGAAAGCGGGAGGCGGGACGAGCCCATGGACATGAACAAGATGATGCAGCAGGTACAGCAGCTCCAGGCGCAGATGGCGCAGGCTCAGGAGGAGCTGAAGAACGAGACCGTCGAGGCCTCGGCCGGCGGCGGAATGGTGACGGTCAAGGCGACCGGCGACCTGCAAATCACGGAGATCAACATCGCGCCCGAGGCGATCGACCCCGACGATCCGGAGCTGCTCTCGGACATGGTGCTGGCCGCGGTCAACGAGGCGCTGCGCTCAGCCCAGGCGCTCGCCCAGTCGAAGCTCGGAGGCATGGCCGGGCTCGGCGACCTCGGCGGGATGGGCCTACCCGGTCTCTAGGCGCTCCTGCCACTCCCTCCGCAGCGCCTCGCGCTCGCCGCGCCCTGCTCGCTCGAGCACTTCTCGCACGCGGTCGATCAGCTCGCTCGGATCGAACGGCTTCGTGATGTAGCCGAGCCCGCCGACCTCGTGCCCGCGCTCCTCGTCGGACCGATCCGAGCGGGCGCTCAGGAACAGAATCGGAATCTCGCGCGTCTCGGGCGAGGCCGCGAGCTCTGTGGCGACCTCCCAGCCGTCGATCCCGGGCAACATGACGTCCAGCAGGATCAGGTCCGGGTGTTCCGTACGAGCGAGCGCGAGCGCGGTCTCTCCGTCGGACGCCTCCAGCGTCTGGAAGCCGACCGCGTCGAGGTTGAGCTGGCAGACGAGGCGGATCGCGTTCTCGTCGTCGACGATCAGGATCCGCTCCTCGGCCATCGAGCGCGACTCGGCCGCTTCCTCGGCGGCCCAGTAGCGCGCCTCGCGCTCGCGACAGGCGTACGGGCGGGGGACGCGCGCGTGGCAACGCACTCTCTCGGAAAGGACGGCTGGGCTCACCGCTCGGACACTACAGCGGGCAATCCGACTCGCCAAGGCACAATTCGGCCATGCTCTCACCGGCCGTCGAAAACCTCGTCGCGCAGCTGACGCGTCTGCCTGGAGTCGGCACGCGTACGGCGCATCGGCTCGCCTTCCACCTGCTCCGGGTGCCGCGCGACGAGGCGCAGGCTCTGGCTGCAGCGATCGACGAGGTCAAGGAGCGCGTCCGCTTCTGCAGCGAGTGCGGCAACCTGACCGAGGAGGAACGCTGCGCGATCTGCCGCGACGAGCGGCGCGACCGGACGCTCGTGTGCGTCGTCGAGCAGCCCGCCGACCTCGTCTCCCTGGAACGCACCCACGAATATCGCGGCCTGTACCACGTCCTGGGCGGATCGCTCTCCCCCATCGACGGCGTCGAGCCCGAGCACCTGCGGATCGACGAGCTGCTGGGGCGCGTCGACCGGAACGGCATCGAGGAGGTCGTGCTCGCGACGAACCCGAACATGACCGGCGAGGCGACGGCCGCGTACCTCGCCGACCGGCTCCGCGGGCGCGTGCGTGTCACTCGGCTCGCGAGCGGCCTGCCCGTCGGAGGAGACCTCGAGTACGCCGACGAAGTCACCCTCGGGCGTGCGCTTAGCGGCCGCCGAGAAATGTGATCATCCCGCGATGACTGCGACGGACTACGAGGCTCTGCCAGCCCTCGCAGAGGAGGCGCCGGCTCCGAGCGCCGGCACCGTCGTCATGAAGTTCGGGGGGACGTCGGTCGCGGACGTCGATCGCCTGCGGGCAGTCGCCCAGCGGCTCGTGACCGCCCGCGAAGCCGGGAACCGCGTCGTTGCCGTCCTGTCCGCGATGGGAGACACGACGGACGAGCTCGTCCGGCTCGCGCACCAAATCTCACGGCGCCCCGTCGCCCGCGAGCTGGACATGCTGATCTCGGTCGGCGAGCGGATCTCGTGCTCGCTGTGCGCGATGGCGATCCACGACCTCGGCCACGAGGCGATCTCGCTTACGGGCTCGCAGGCCGGGATCGTCACCGACACCGCGCACGGCAAGGCGAAGATCGTCGACATCCGCGCGAACCGCATCCACGAGGCGCTCGACAAGGAGCGGATCGTCCTCGTCGCCGGCTTCCAGGGCGTCTCGACGGAGTTCGACATCAC
The DNA here is from genome assembly GCA_005883245.1 of Actinomycetota bacterium. Lineage (GTDB taxonomy): Bacteria > Actinomycetota > Thermoleophilia > Gaiellales > Gaiellaceae > VAXT01. The sequence goes on from VAXT01000012.1 coordinate 6,216, forward strand.
GACGCTCGGCCGGGGCGGCTCGGACACGACCGCCGTCGCGCTCGCGGCAGCGCTCGGCGCCGACGCCTGCGAGATCTACACGGACGTCGACGGCGTGCACACCGCCGACCCGCGGATCGTCTCGAATGCGCGCAAGCTGCACGCGGTCAGCTACGGCGAGATGCTGGAGCTGGCCGCCTCAGGCGCGCGCGTGCTCCAGCTGCGGTCGGTCGAGTTCGCACGCAACCACGAGGTCAAGCTGCACGTCCGGTCGAGCTTCTCGGCGGCCGACGGCACCTGGATTCGCGAGGAGGACGAACGGATGCTGGAGAAAGCGCTCATCTCAGGCGTCACGCACAAGTCGGCCGAGACGGTGTACCGGGTCGAGGGCGTGTCCGCGGCCCGGCTCTTCGAGGCTCTGGCCCAGGCGGGCGTCAACGTCGACACGGTGATCCAGACGGGCCTCGAGATCGTCTTCTCGGCCGACGAGGGGCCGGGGGCCGAGGACGCGCTCGGGAGCCTCGGCGTCGAGTGGTCGGCGCGGGAAGACCTGGGACAGGTCAGCGTCATCGGAGCCGGAATGAAGAGTCATCCGGGAGTGGCCGCGAAGATGTTCTCCGCGCTCGAGGAGCTCGGGATCCAGCCCGTGATCGTGAGCACCTCGCCGATCAAGATCGGCTGCTTCGTCGCGCGCGACCAGGTCGAGCAGGCCGTGCAGGCGCTGCACGCAGCGTTCGAGCTCGAGCGGCCGGAGGCTGAGCGCCGGCATGCCTGAGCCGCGGATCGGAGTCGTCGGCGCGACCGGCGCCGTCGGCACGGTCACGCTTGGCCTACTGGCGGAGCGCGGCTTCGGTCAGGTGCGGGCATTCGCCTCGAAACGCTCGGCCGGGACGAAGGTGCCCTACGCGGGGGACGAGCTCGAGGTCGAAGAAGCGACGCCGGAGTCTCTCGGCGCGGGCGAGCTCGACCTCTGCTTCTTCTCGGTCGGAACCGCTCAGAGCGTCGAGCTCGTGCCGGCGGCGGTCAGCGGAGGCGCCGTCTGTGTGGACAAGTCGTCCGCGTTCAGGCTGACCGAGGGGATCCCGCTCGTCGTGCCGGAGGTCAACGGCGAGCGCGCGGCCGGGCACGAGGGAATCGTCGCCAACCCGAACTGCTCGACGATCCAGCTCGTCTGCGCTTTGGCGCCCTTGCACGAGGCGGCGGGTGTGCGCAGCGTGCGCATCGCCACGTATCAGTCCGCCTCGGGGGCGGGGGTCGAGCGGATGGAGCAGCTGCGTGCGCAGGAGCCCGCGGCCGGCAACGTCTCGATGGACTGGGAGCTCGAGGGGGACGAGTTCGACGAGGAGACGAAGCTCAGGGCCGAGACGCGCAAGATCCTCGAGCTGCCCGAGTTGCCGTTCAGCGCGACCTGCGCCCGCGTTCCGGTGCTGATCGGGCACTCGCAGGCCGTTTGGATCGAGACCGAGGCCCCGCTTTCGCCGGAGGAGGCGCGCGACGTCCTGTCGGGGGCGCCTTCTGTGACCCTCGCCGATCTACCGACGCCGCGGGACGCCGTCGGCCGAGACGAGGTCTTCGTCGGACGCATCCGGCAGGACAGCGCCGGAGACGGTCTGGCCCTCTGGGTCGTGTGCGACAACCTGCGCAAGGGCGCGGCGCTCAACGCGGTGCAGATCGCAGAGCTCCTTCTGGAGCGCCGGGTGCTGGCTGCCTAGTCGGTTTTCGTCTCAGCGAGGCGGGAACCCGAGGACCATGACACTCACATCACGTTGGATCGTCGTGGGCCTCGTGCTCGCCGCGATCGTGGCTGTCGTGGTCATCTACGCAGTCACGTCCGGCGGCGGGGGCGGCGGCACCGGCGGCGGCTACTAGCCGCTTCCGCCCCATCCAGCGTGGCCCCGAACTCGCTGCCACCACACAACCGACGGCCGAACCCGTCCATTCGAGCCCTGTCCCGGGACCTGGTCCCAGGGCGCATGGCCGTTGAAGCCACGTCTCGGGACCTGGTCCCAGGGCATGGCTGTTCGGGCTAGGGGCGGGGCGGAACAGGTGCCGGCGCGGGCGAGAACGCCTCCTTCACGAGCCTGAGCACCTTCTCCCGCGTGCCCTCGGCGACCGGCTGCAGGCCGCCGAGCTCGAGTCTCGCCAGCTCGATGCGACCCTGAGCGCGAACAGTCTCGAACCCGAAGTCGGACAGGAAATCGCGCGGGAAGACCGTGCGGTGGACGAAAAACCGCTCGTGCGCCGACTTACCCTCCGGGTAGCTGTAGGCGAACGTCTCGAGCGCGCCCGCCTTCTTCTCGCGCGCGTCGCCGATCGCGGCCAGGAAGAGAGACTGCATCACCCAAGGGCTCGCGCGGCCGAGCAGGTACGCGCAGGTGACGAGCACGGCGTCGTTCGACGGCGGCCCCGCCGGCAGCTCTCGGGCGCGCGGGAAGAGCTCGGCCGGCCCGTACTGCATGGAGCCGATCACCGACCCGTCGTCGTCGCGGTACACGGCCCCCCAGGCGCCCCAGTCGAGCTCGGAGCGCTCGATCCAGCGGGGCTTGTCGAGGCCGCGGCGCGCGCTCGACTGCCACCAGATGCATTCGTGACAGACCTGCGGCGCCTCCTGGAGCGTCACCCCGGTCAAACCGGCGACTCGCGTGCTCACGAAGCTGATTCTAGGCTCGGGCCGACCTTCCGCAGCCCGCCGACGACCAGGGCGAGCACCGCATCGATCACAAGCGCACGAATCATCCGTCGAACATACGCCGCAGGACGAGCTCGGTCGCCTCCGGCCGCGCGAAGAAGCGGAACGGGACGAACGTCGTACCGAGCCCCGGCGAGACGTGGAGCACACCGCCCGGCCGGCGGTAGAGCCCCTCCGCGTACGTCCACCGGAGATGCGCAAACCGCACCTTCCCACGCCCGTACGGGACGACGATCTGACCCGCATGGAGATGCCCCGCGAGGACGAGGTCGAACAGGCCAGGCTGCACGCGGTCGATCACGCTTGGGAAGTGGCAGAGCAGGATGCGCAGGTCCGCCTCCGGATCCGCGAGCTCCGAGGGGCGTGAGACGCCGAGCCGGTAGCTCCGCGGATCGATGCCGACGATCTGCACGCTCCGGCCTCGAACCTCGATCGT
>VAXT01000222.1 GCA_005883245.1 Actinomycetota bacterium
CGCGGGGGCGCTCGTCTGGCGCTTCCTACCGCGACCGACGCCCGAAACCGACCCCTGAACCGGACCAAAAAAATTCGCCGAGCCGGTTGCGCTTTCGTCCACTCAACCGTCTGACTTTGGGCTTCCGCCTACAGTCCTGCGGTTCAGTTTCGATCTACTTGCGCTCCGTGCTCGGCGCAAGCGGCAACCTATAGAGGTCGAGGGATCTCACGCAAGGCCCTCGGCACAGAAAGTTGTCGCTCTTTGCGGGATCGCGAAAATCGCCCGCCGCCGAACTTGTCGCAAAGAGCGAAGATCAGCTCTCGTCGCCGGAGCCGGATCGGCGCCGCAGGAACCACACGGCCCCGCCGACAGCGGCGAGCGCGGCCGCGACTGCGCTCTTGTTCGGCACGTGCGAGTCGCCGGAGCCGGTGGCGGACTTCGCCTTTTGCTTCGCGACGCGCTTCGTGGCCGTCCACACGACCCAACCCAGGACGGCGTTGCGCCTATTCACGAGTCCCATGGCGCGAGCGTACCCGACCGGGATCGCGTTCACACTTGCGCGTCTACGGCAGCGGCGGTGGAGGAGGCAGCGCGGGCGGCGGGGGCAGCTGGACCGGCGGTGGGGGCGGAAGCTGAATGGGCAGCGGTAGCGGCGGGAGCTGGACCGGAAGCGCGGGAGGCTGAATCGCGGGCGGCTGCACGGGCAGGGGCGGTAGGCCTCCTCCACCGGCGCTAGGGGCTCCGGGGTCGGCGTTCGAGCCGGAGGAGACCGGGGTCGGCCTGGTACCGAGCCTGCGTGCGTGCGAGTGAGCCGTCGCGCTGAGGCGTTTCGAGCTGGTTGCGCGTGTGTGGCTTCGCCGGCTCAGCGATCTCTGGGACGTCGCCCCTGCGACGGCGGTCTCGCGCTGAGCGGTGGCGTGCTTCGTCGTGGCACCACGCTCGGCGGTCGCGCGCGCCGTGACCGGCTCGTGGGAGACACTCGTGACGACGAGCCCGGCCGCGAGCACCGTCGCCATCTTCGTTCCGATCCCGAGCCCGCCGACCGCGACGCCTCCCGTCGCTCCACCGCCGAAGAACGAGGCGAGCGAAGCGGGGAGCGGAACGGCTCCCAGGTTCCTGAGCGCCGCACGCTGGCCGCGACGGCGGCGCTCGAGGACCGCGCAGTCCTTGCACTCGCGCAGGTGGGCGCGCAGGGCCCCGCGCTCGGAGTTGGAGAGCTTTCGCTCCTCGAGCCGTGAGAGGGTCAGCTCGGCTTCGTGGCAGGTCAGGCCGCCTTCGAGCTGCTCGCGGAGGGCGCGCCGGCCGCGGAAGATGAGGGTCTCGACGGCGCCGAGGGACACGTCGAGCACGTCTGCGATCTCGGCATACGAGCGTCCTTCGAGCTCGCGCATGACCAGGGCGGCGCGCTGGTTGAAGGCGAGGAAGCCGAGCGCGCGGCGGATCTCGGGGGCGGTGGGAACGTCGGCGCTCTCGGTCGTGGCTGCTGCGAGGGAGTCGTCGAACGCGACCTCGCGTGGGCGGCGCGTCGAGTCGCGGAAGCGCTGGCGGCAGACGTTGTGGGCGATCTTGATCAGCCAGTTGTGCGGCGTGTGCGGGCGCTCGCCGCGCTGGAACGCGCGGTAGGCGTTGAGGAACGTTGTCTGGGTGACGTCCTCCGCGTCGGCCTCGTTGTGCAGGACGGCGAGGGAGTAGCGATAGACGGCGTGGACGTGCTTCGCATAGAGCCGCTCGAAAGAGCGGTCGGCGGCGGGGCGGCGGCGCGCGAGCAGAGGAACCACCCTTGTGTGGATGCCGTTCGTGCGGCGTTCTTGCGGTTTACCCCTGGCCACGGTTTGAGACGGGCGAGCCCGCACTCGCGGTGCGGGGGCGGCAGGCTTGTGTCTTTCTGTTCCCTTTTTGTGCAGAGGAGTAACCCTTTGCTCACTATGCTCGAAGCGGGCGGCGGGTGGAGCTCTTCACCCCTCCCAGGGTGGGGGATGTGGGGGTTGGCTCCTTAGGACGAGGGCCGAAGGCCGAAGGGCCACGGCGATCGCCGCCGGCCCGCCGAGTCAGGTCGCTGCGGCGGCCCGGCGCTTCGGGGGCAGATGGATCGCCCGCCCGAGCGCGACGAGACCCGCTTCCTTGACCGCCTCGGACAGCGTCGGGTGCGCGGCCATCCCGTCGGCGACCGTCTCGACCGTGGCCTCCGCATCCAACGCCACCACGCCGGCCTCGATCAGATCGGTCACGTGCGGCCCCACCATCACGATCCCGAGCAGCTCGCCGTACCGCGTCTCGTGGATCGACTTCACCCAGCCGACGGTCTCGTTCTGCATCACCGCCCGCGCGTTTGCGACCCACGGGAACATCCCGGTTGCAACGTCGTCGCCGTACTGCTCGCGCGCCTCGGCCTCGGTCAGCCCCACGCCCGCGATCTCGGGATCCGTGTAGATGGGCCGCGGCACCCCCCGGTTGTCGACGACGGCGTCGTGCCCCAGTGCGTTCTCGGCCGCGACCTCGCCCTCGCGGAAGGCCGTGTGCGCGAGCTGCCAGTACGACGAGCGGCCCGCGCCCGACCGAGACGAGCATCAGATCCGCGTCGACGGTCTCGCCCTCGCCGAAGTGCGCGCGCAACCCCTCGCCCGTCTCCTCGACTTTCGTGCACTGCTTCTCGAGGTGGAGCGTGATCCCACGCCGGCCGAACTGCTTCGCCAGCTCCTTGGCCGCGTCGTCGTCCTCGGCCGGGATCAGCTTCGGCAGCATCTCGATGATCGTCACCTCGGAGCCAAAGCGGTTGAAGATCGACGCGAACTCGCAGCCGATGATCCCGCCGCCGAGGATGACGAGCCGGCGCGGCACCTCCGTCTGCCCCAGCAGGCCCTCGGAATCGACGCAGCGCGCCGAGTCGAGGCCCTCGATCGGCGGCCGCAGCGGGAACGAGCCGGTCGCGACGATCGCGCTCTTGAACGTGACGTCCTCCCCGCCCTCGACCGCGATCGTGTTCGCGTCCTTGAAGCGGCCCGTGCCCTTGACCCACTCGACGCCGTTCGCCTTGAACAGGCTCGCGACGCCGTTCACCATCTGCTTCACGACCCCGGCCTTCCACTCGTTCGCGGTCGCGAAGTCGAGCTGCGGCGCGCCGACCTGGACGCCGAGCTTGCCGAACGTGTGCTCCGCCTCCTTGATCGCGAATGCCGTCTGCACCCAGGCCTTCGTCGGGATGCACCCGATGCGCAGGCACGTGCCGCCGAGCTCCGGCTCCTTCTCGATGCACACGGCCTTTGCGCCCAGCTGCGCAGCGCGAATCGCGGCCGTGTAGCCGCCGGGGCCCCCTCCGAGAACCGCGACGTCGCAGTCCATGCGCCGATCCTAACTGTCGAGTGGCGGCAGGCCGAGCACGTCGACGGCCCAGGGCAGCGCGACCTTGAGCTGGGCGAGCTGGAGCGGGCGAACCGTCGGCGCCCCGGAAGGAGGCGGCAATCCGGCGAGTGGCGCGAAGAACCCGCTGACGACGGCGGTCATCTCTCCCACATCCGGGAAGAGCTTGGTCGGCGGCGGCCCTCCTTCCATGAAGAGGCTCGGCAGCCAGAACGCGAGGTCGAACAGCGGGTTTCCGGTGTTGGCCCAGTTCCAGTCGACGAGCAGCGCGCGGCCGTCGCGAATGCAGATGTTGTCGCTGC
>VAXT01000013.1:0-23057 GCA_005883245.1 Actinomycetota bacterium
CCGGCCCCTCTGCGTCGACCCGAGTGGCTCGCCTTGCGGATCGCGAAGATGACGTTCTCGGTCAACTGCGGCAGGAGCAGCACGTCGGCGACGTCGGCGTCGAGCGCCTCCTCGAGCAGGGCCGAGGCCTCGCCCGAGGCGAGCAGGACGATCGGCGCCTGGGTGTACTCGCGGATGGCCGCAAGCTCGTCGGCCGGCAGAGCCGAGCTGCGCGTTGCATGCAGGACGGCCTGGAGATGTCCGCCCGTGAGTGCGCCGGCTCCGGCACTGACCTGGTCCGCGTGGCCCACGAGCTCGAGCTCCGAGTGACGCCCGAGGGCGTCACTCAGCTCGGTCAGGCCTTCGCAGTTCCCCGTGATGAAGACGCGCGTCTTCTCTCGTGTCTGCGTCTCGACGGTCATTGTCCGCTCCTTGCGCGTGCGCGCTGCCGGACGTTGAGGCCGTCCATCGTGTTGGTCTTGGAGGTGTTGACTTCCTCCGGGCTGTCCGACGGATCGGTGATCGGGCGGAGCTGGAGCGACCACTCACCGTTGTTCACGACCCACCAGAACTTCGTTGCCTGGGAGTCGGTCATCGCGAGCATGACCGTGAACCCTTCGTTCGGGTTGCTGCCCAGGTGGCTCGTAACCGCGTTCGTGCTCGGCGCCTGGAGGACGAGGATGTTGCGCAGAAGCTGGCGGCTGACGTGGTGCGAACCGCCCTCGGGGAACTCCCAGCTTCCGACGATGTCGACGTGGTCCCCGTCAAGCGCTGCGTGGAGACCTGCTCGCCGGCGTAGATCGCCTCAACTGCGACCTTGTCCGCGATCTGGTCGGGCTGCGTAATCGCACCGGGCACGACGCTGCGACGCGGGACCTGCTCCACCCGGAGCCCGTTCCCCTGCGCGACGTCCGCGCCTGAGGTGCCGAGCGCGATGTCGTGTGTGGCGACGTACACGGGCACGTTGTGCTCGCCGTGCTGGACGCTCCGCTTGTAGTTCGTGACGTAGAACGTCGTGAGCAAGGCGGCGACGACCGCAAGTGCGATTGCGATCCCGATGTTCCGAAGTCGATATGTCATGGCGGCGGGTCTCTTTCTCCTTTGGGTTAGGGGATCCAGCAGGGGTCGGTGTTCTTGCAGTCGGACAGTTCGACTTTGTGCACTCCGAGCCCCTTGGCCCCACCGCCCCCGCCGTGGTCTGCCGGAACTCCGTCCGTCGTGTAGCGAGTGAAGTGGCCGTAGATCGTCCCGCCGCTACCGTTCGTGGTGTACGAAGTGATGACGAAGCCGACCCAGCCGATGATGTCGTACTTGGCGTTCCCGCCCGGGCCCTTGAGCAGGCGGTAGACCGGAAACATCAGCTCGTGGCCGATCTGCTTGTCCAGGGCGTCGGTGAACTGGGAGTTGTTGAAGTTGGCTCCCGTCGACGACTCGTACTTGCCGATTCCCAGGTAGTTCGGGAAGCCGTTCAGCAGCCAGTTGGCGAGCGTATTGGCGCCTGGGTTCGGGTCACTCTGGTCGAGATTGATGAGGCCGAAGGAGCCGGCCGCGTCCTTGCCGCCGGACGTGTGGATGTCCTCGAGCGTCAAGGTCGTGTTGGTCCCGAACGTGGGGTTGCACGTCGGCTGCTGGCCGCGGGTGCAGTTCAGCAGCGGGTGTTTGTAGTTGACGGTGATCGGCGCGACGCCGCGCACCTGCGAGACGTTCCAGGCGCGCGCGGTGGCGTGTCCGGTCACGCTCACGGTCGCGAATCCCGGGAAGATCTTTGCGAAGAAACCCGGCGAGGGACGAGTGACCTTGACCGAGATCGTGTCAGTCTCGTAGTCCTGCTGGATGAGCTTGACCTGCCTGGAATACGAGCCACCGGAGCCCGTGTTCTTGGTCGCGTACTCGTATGCAAGGGATGTGGCCGTGGTCCCGTCCGGCAGCTCCTGGGCCCCGGCGAGCGCAGAGGCGTCGGCCGCGGACTGTGCAGCACGATGGGCCCGGTACCAGGAGCCGACGTCGAGGACGAGGGCGGCAAAACCGAGCAGGACGACCATGAAGAGGACCGTGATCACCATCGACTGGCCGTGTTCGTTGTTGGTTTTCATCTCGCGTACTCCATTTCTCGGTGTTAGTCGGTCGCTTATTGCTTCTTCTTGAATTCGACTAGTCGACGATCGGCCGCACATGGCGCTGAATCCCGTACGCGGCGCCGGCGTCGATGACGGCGGCTGCCATGCCCACGGTCGGATTCAGCGCTCGGAAGCGCGAGCTCTCGACTCTCACTCCACACGCTCCGTAGTCTTGCTCGAAAGCAGCCCGGACTTGCTGACGATCCCGAACAGGCTGATCGAATAGGGGTACGTCGCAGTGACGGTGACGTCGTCTCCCGGCTGCCACGGGTTGTTCGTCACGTCCGTGCAGGTGGCGGTGAGGCCGTTGGATGGCTTGAGATTCGTTGCGGATGCGCGGACAGCGTCTTCACACGCGGTCTTGGGATTCGGCAGGCGGCGCGCCACGGCGGCCTTGCGCGCGCCGGCGCGGGTCGCGTCGGTTAGCTGCACCCAGTTGTTGAAGACGATTCCGAACTGGATGACCGCGAACAGCAGGAAGGCCAGGATCGGAAGCACGAGAGCGAACTCGGTAGCCGACTGGCCGTCCTGATTCTTGAATGAAATCCGCTTCATTGAAATCTTTCGCTTTGGGGTCATGCCGCTGGAGATGCCTCCGCTTTAAGGATGGGGTGGGCGCTTCGTGGGAAGGGCCCACCCCTCAATGCCTTGCCGTTCGGGTCTTACTGGATGTACTGGGCGACCCGCGTCAGGGCGGTGACGATGTTGCCGGAGAGGAGCGCGAGAGCGCCGAAAACGGCGATCGTAATGACGGCCAGGACGACGCCGTACTCCGCCATCGTCTGCCCCTCTTCACGCTTGAACGCGTCAAAAAGCTTCAGCACCTGATTCACCTCCCTCCGTCGGATCAGGCGAGCCTTTCGGCGCGCCAGCGCACCACGACTTGTGAAAGAAGCGAGTGGGTAGTGGGATTGGTTGGCCGAGCCGTACGCAGCAATCGGGGTGAGCTGTTCTGGCAAGTGGTTGAACCTCCGAGGAAACGTCGCCGGCGAGGACTGTTGCCGCGCCGGCAGTTGGCTCAGTCCCTCCCGTAATCGCCCTGCGCGGGCGACCGCTAATCCCTCGGTTTGGGGATCCGCCCGGCCGATCCCCCTTTTTGGTGAGTGCTGCCGTTCCCAGAGGCCGATAGCAGTCTCGATTCCGTAGCGGCCGCGGATGTCAACTCAGAGATCCGCGCCGATGTGGCGGCCCTCGGCGCTCAAATGGAACGGAGCAGGCAAATGCCACAAGCGACAAGACGAAACGGGAAGAGCCTCGCGCACGTGCTCTTCCTGTCGGCTGCGCTCTCGCTCCTGAGCGCCCTGGCGCGAAGGGAGCGCAGGCAGCTGGTGCTGACGGCCCGCGACCGGCGGAAGAAGGTCCGCGTCGCCCCGAGAAGGATCGCCGCGAGCCTCGCGTTCGCGACGCTGTTCTTCGCGGGCGCCGCGCTGTCCGCGGGCGCGGGTAACGGAGTCGTCCAGATGATCGACCCGGCGAGCGATTCCGCTCCCGCGGCGGATGCGACGACCGACACGACGACGACGACCTCGACCGACCCGTCCGCAGACACCGAGGCGGCCGCGGGGGATCTGACTCCAGGCGACGCGCAGCCGGCCGCCGAGCCGCCGACCTCGGCGCTCGCGGACGGCCCTTCAGGCCAGGCCAGTCAGCCGGAGACGCCGTCCGCCGGCGAGACTACGCCGAACACGTCGTCGAACACCAACGTCGCCGGCGTCCGCGCGGCGTTCAGGGCTCGGGTCCACTCCCAGCTCAACAAGCCGGGCGTCGCCGCGTCCGCGAAAAGCCAGCCCGGCGCGGCCAAGGTCGTGCCGGCCCGCTTGCTCCGCCCGAAGGTCCCGCCACTGGTTCTGCCCGTGAAGACCGCTCCGCTGAAGAAGGCGATCGAGCGCGAGCCCGAGGCGGACGAGCCGAACGTGGCCGCCACCGTCTGGCTGTACCGCGACCTGCCCGATCCGACGCCGCCGTCGCGTCGCCTGAAGCCGGCGTTCGCCAGCCAGCTCAAGCGCATCTCCGGGCGGAACCATGTCGACTGGGCGCTCGCACTCGCTGTCCTTCGCGCGCGCGGGGAACGTGGTGCCGTGCCCGCCTCCGGGGCGCAACTGCGGACGCTGACCAAGCGTCTCGCCCACCAGGGCGCGAAGCACAACGCCTGGACCTCGGTGCTGTCACTCGAGGGCAGGACGTCGTTCGCCGACCGCACGATCGCGCTCAGGAACCTCTACCGCGCGGTCGGGCTCAAGGCGCTCGTCAAGGGCTTCGACTGGGCCAAGCCCCACCTGGAGAAGCAAATCCTGAACGACAAGCGGATCACGATCTATCCGGGCGGCCGCTCGGACATCGAGAACCACCGCGTGAACGTGCGCGTGCTCGCCCTGATCGCGTACCTCGCCCAGGCGCACGGTCAGGTGACCGTGTCGTGCCTGATCAGCGGGCATCGGCTCTACGCGCGCCCGGGCGTCATCTCGGCGCACATCTACGGGCTCGCAGCGGACATCTCGGAAGTGGGCGGTATCCCGATCCTCGGGCACCAGCAGCCGAACGGCTCGATCACCGAGAAGTCGGTGCGGGACATTCTGCTCCTCCCGACCGAGATGCAGCCGCGACAGGTGATCTCCCTGCTCGGCCTGGGAGGCCCGTCGTTCCCGCTGGCGAACCACTACAACCACATTCACGTTGGCTACTAACGACCTGCGCATCAACTGGTCATTGCAGACGGGGACTAGAGAAACTGGATGAAGAAAACGACTCTCATGCGGGCCGACGGGACGGTTGTCTGTGAGCGGTGCTCGCTCGCGGACTCCCCGGTGGCCCGCATGCGCGGTCTGCTCGGACGGGACGGGCTGGAGCAGGGCGAAGGCCTCTTGCTCCGGCCCGCCTCGTCGATTCACACGTTCTTCATGCGCTTCCCGATCGACGCCGTGTTCCTCGACCGGGACTTCGCTGTCCTCGGGATCGAGGACGGCATTGCCCCGTGGCGAGCGGCTTCCCAGCGTGGCGCGAAGGCCGTGCTCGAGTTGCCGGCGGGAGAAAGCTCGCGCCGCGGGCTCGCCGTCGGCGACCGGCTGACCCTCGCCGCCTAGGGACCCTCCCGCGCTCCTGCGGCTTGCGCCGCACCAACGATTGCTCTAGCTTCGACGGAGATCCGCGAAGCGAGGAGGGCAATGGAAGTCCAGCAGGACGGACACGCGTCTGCAGACGCGGGGTCTGCGAACGGCGCAGTCGTCACCGCGAACGAGGTCACGCGCCGCTACGGCGAAGGCGACACCGCCGTCGATGCGCTGCGCGGGGTCACCCTCGACGTGGCGCCCGCCCGGCTGACCGCGATCATGGGCCAGTCCGGCTCCGGCAAGTCGACGCTGATGCACATCCTCGCCGCGCTCGACATCCCGACCTCGGGCTACGTGACGATCGCCGGGACGCGCCTCGGCGCACTGAGCGACACCGAGATCGGAGGAGAACATCCTCCTGCCGCTCTCGATCGCCGGCGAGAAGCCGGACAAGGACGAGTTCGAGGAGCTGCTCGCGCGTGTGGGCCTGAAGGACCGGCGCTCCCATCGGCCGTCGGAGCTGTCCGGCGGCCAGCAGCAGCGCGTCGCCGTGGCCCGTGCGCTCGTCTCGAAGCCGACCGTCGTCTTCGCCGACGAGCCGACCGGGAACCTCGACTCGAAGACGAGCGACGAGATCCTCCAGCTGCTGCACGAGGCGGTCGAGAGCTACGACCAGACGATGGTCATGGTCACGCACGACGCGAAGGCGGCGACGATCGCCGACCGTGTCCTCTTCCTTGCCGACGGGCGCATCGTCCGTGATCTCGGGCGCGCCGACGAGGCGCAGATCCTCGAGACGGTCAAGGAAGTCACGCTGACGTGATCCGGGTCGCGCTCCGCGGTCTCGCGGGGCGGAAGCTCCGCGCGTTCCTGACCGCGCTGGCGATCGTGCTCGGCGTGGCCATGGTGAGCGGCACGTTCGTCCTCACGGACATGATCGACCGCGCATTCAACGACATCTTCACCGAGTCGTACGCGAACACGGACGCGTACATCAGCGGCAAGTCGCCCGGGTTCACGTTCGAGGGCGACCAGGTCGCGCCTCCGTCCGTGCCGGACGACCTACTTCCGAAGGTGCGCACGCTCCCCGACGTCCAGGCGGCCGCGGGTACGGTCGCCGACGAATCGGCGACGAAGATCATCGACCGCAAAGGGAAGCCGATCACGACCGGCGGCGCGCCGACGTTCGGGTTCGGAATCGACTACTCGGCGCCCAAGTTCAACCCGCTCAAGCTGACCGCAGGGCGCTGGCCGACGGCTTCGAACGAGGTCGTGATCGACAGCGGAACCGCGGGCGACCAGAAGTACAAGGTCGGCGAGACGGTCAAGGTCGCGACGCTGAAGCCGGTGCGGCCGTTCAAGCTCGTCGGGATCGCCCAGTACGGGAGCGTCGGCTCGATCGGGAGCGCGACGTTCGCCACGTTCACGATTCCCGCCGCCCAGGAGCTCCTCGACCGCAAGGGCCAGCTCGACGCGATCTCGGTCTCGGCCAAGCCGGGTGTCTCTCAGGAGCAGCTCGTCTCGCAGATCAAGCAGGTCGTCCCCCTGAACAAGGTCGACGTCCGCACGCGGGCACAGCAGGTGAAGGAGGCGAAGAAGTCGGCCTCGTTCACGAAGATCATCAAGTACTTCCTGCTCTCGTTCGCGACGATCGCACTCTTCGTCGGAGCGTTCGTCATCTTCAACACGCTCTCGATCACGGTGTCGCAGCGGATTCGCGAGTTCGCGACGCTGCGGACGATCGGCGCGTCGAGGCGGCAGCTCCTGACCTCGGTCACGATCGAGGCGCTCATCATCGGGCTGCTCGGGGCGATCCTCGGGCTCCTCGCCGGAATCGGGCTCGCGGTCGGGCTCAATGCGCTCTTCAAGGCGTTCAACAGCGACCTGCCGACGACCGGGCTCATCGTCGCGCCGAGGACTGTGATCATCTCGCTGCTGATCGGGACCGTCGTCACGCTCGTCGCCGGGCTCGCACCGGCGGTGAAGGCGACGAAGGTGCCGCCGATCGCCGCGGTGCGCGAGGGAGCCACGCTGCCGAGCGGGAGGCTCGCTCCATTTTTGCCGTACATAGCGCTCGTGCTCGTCGCTCTGGCCGTCGCGCTCCTCGCCTACGGCATGTTCGTGGACACGCTCGCGATCGCCATCAGGCTGCTCGCGCTGGCGCTTGGGTGCCTGGTGCTCTTCATCGGCGTCGCGCTGCTGTCGCCTCGGCTCGTGCCGACGTTGTCGCGCATCGTGCGGCCGCTCGCGAAGTGGGTCATGCTGCTGGTCAGCCTTCTCGTCTATCCCACGCGTCTCGGCGCCTGGCTCTTCCGGCGGGGCCTCAATGCCCGAGGGATTCCCGCGCTACAGCGCGTCGTAGCGCTGCTCGGCGGTCTCGTGATGCTGCTCGTGGTCGGACCTGGGGTGCTATTCGCCGCGGCCTGGCTGATGCGCTATCTGAGCACCGCGATCGGGTGGGGCTTCATCCTGGCCGTGATCGTGCTCGAGGCCGTCCTCGTCGTATGGGCGTTCCTCTCCGTCTTGCACAGGCTGCGTGGCCGCGGCTTCCCGAGCGACGTCCCCTCGGTTCGCTTCGACCCCGCGACGGATCGCCTCTCCGGCGAGAACACCCGTCGGAACCCGGGGCGAACCGCGGCTACAGCGGCTGCGCTCATGATCGGGCTCGCGCTCGTGACCTTCATCGCGGTGCTGGCCAACGGCATGAAGCAGTCCAACCGCCGCGCGATCGAGCGGCAGGTCAAGTCGACGTACATGGTCGTCTCGGCGAACGGCTTCGACTCGATCTCGCCGGCGGCCGGCAATGCGATCGGCAAGGCGCCCGAGGTCTCGGTCGCGTCCAACGTCCGCTCGGGCGTCGGAAAGGCCGCCGGATCCGTCCAGCAGATCACCGGCCTCGATCCGAAGACGATCTCGCAGGTCTACAACTTCGAGTGGAAAGACGGCTCTGCTGCGTCCATCGACGGGCTAGGCCCGTACCAGGCGATCGTCGACAAGGCGTTCGCCGACAAGAAGAACCTCAGCGTCGGCTCCCGCTTCAGCCTGCGGACGCCGAAGGGCGAGACCACGCCGCTGGAGGTCACGGGGGTCTACAAGGCGCCGCCCTTCTACCCGCTGCTCGGAGAGGTGAGCATCTCGCTGCCCTTCTTCGACAAGCTCTACGAGCGTCCGCAGAACCTCTACACGTTCGTGGACGTGAAAGGAGGACCGAGCGCCTCGGCCCAGGCCGCGCTCGAGCATGATCTGGCGAACATCCCGGATGCGCAGATCCAGACGCGGGGCGAATGGATCCACGCCCAGGACCAGGACTTCGACAACTTCCTGATCCTGCTCTACGTTCTCCTCGCGCTGGCGGTCGTGGTCAGCCTCGTCGGCATGATCAACACGCTCGTTCTGAGCGTCTTCGAGCGCACCCGGGAGCTGGGGATGCTGCGCGCCGTGGGGATGACGCGGCACCAGGTCTCGCGGATGGTCCGCCAGGAGAGCGTGATCACGGCGCTGATCGGGGCGGCGCTGGGGTTGCCGCTCGGTGTGTTCCTGGCGGTGCTCGTGACCCGGGCGCTCTCACAGTTCAACGTCGACTTCGTGCCGCCCTGGAAGAACCTGATCGGGTTCGCGATCGTCGCGATGATCGCGGGCGTGCTCGCAGCCGTCGCTCCGGCGAGGCGCGCCAGCAGGCTGAACGTGCTCCGCGCTCTTCAGTACGAATAAACCTCCACGCCGCTGGAAACGCGCATACTTCGTCGCATGTCGGAGCGCGAGGAGCTCGATGCGCACGTCGCGGCGCGCCGCGAGCTCGGCCCCGAGTACGAGCCGGAGCTCGTCGACTCGTTCCTCGAGCGGATCGAGGGCAAGCTCGACCAGCGGCACCGCGGCAAGGCCGCGCGGCGCGACAAGGAGCACCACGCGATCACGCCGCTCGTGCTCGGATCGCTCGGGTTGGCGATCCCGCTGATGGCGATCGCAGGCTCCACCGCCGGCCCGTTCGGGGTCGCGATGGTCTGCATCGCGATCGTGCTCGTCAACCTGTTCGTCGCGCGGCGCTAGCCCGGTGGAGCTCAGGGACTACCGCGAGCGGTTTCCGATCCTCGCGGAGACGACATACCTGATCAGCCACTCGCTGGGCCCGATGCCCGCCGAGGCCGCGCGTCGCCTGGCTGCATACGCGAACGCGTGGAGCACCCGCGGTGTCCGAGCCTGGGGCGAGGGCTGGTGGGATCTGCCCATCACGGTCGGCGACCAGATCGCTCGTCTGATCGGCGCGCCGCCGGGCTCGACCGCGATGCACCAGAACGTGACGATCGCCGAAGCGGTCGTGCTCTCGTGCTTCGACCTGCACGGAGAGCGGCGGCGGATCGTGTACGAGGAGGAGAACTTCCCGTCCGTGCGCTACCTCCAGCAGGCGCAGCGGGGACGCGGCGCGGAGATCGTCGTCTGCCGGAACGAGGAGGAGATCGTGTCGGCGATCGACGAGCGGACGCTGCTCGTCCCGATCAGCCACGTCATCTTCAAGACCGGGCGCATCCAGGACGTGGAGCCGATCGTCGAGCGCGCGCACGAGGTCGGCGCGCACGTCGTGCTCGACGCCTACCAGTCCGTGGGCTCGGTGCCGCTCGACGTGACCGCTCTCGACGTCGACTTCGCCGTCGGCGGCAGCGTCAAGTGGCTCTGCGGCGGCCCCGGGGCGGGGTGGCTCTACGTCCGACCGGATCTGGCGGCCACGCTCGAGCCGACGCTCGTCGGCTGGCAGGCGCACGCGCGGCCTTTCGGCTTCGAGCCCGAGCTCGAGTACGCGCAAGGATCGTGGCGCTTCCTGACCGGCACGCCGAACGTGCCCGCCCTGTACGCGGCGACCGCGGGCTACGACATCGTCGAGGAGATCGGCGTCGACCGGATCCGGGAACACTCCGTGCGCCAGACCGGGCTCCTCGTCGGCCTGCTCGACGAGGCCGGGCTCGAGGTCGTCAGCCCGCGCGAGACCGAACGGCGCGGAGGATCGGTCGTCGTCCGGACGCCCGACTTCCCGGCCGTCCACGCCGAGCTCGAGGAGCGCGGGATCATCTGCGACTTCCGCCCGGACGTGGGCCTGCGGCTCGGGCCGCACTTCTTCAACACGGACGAGGAGCTCGAGCTCGCGGTCTCCGCGATTCGCGAGATCGTCGGCCGGGGCGCCGCGATGCCCGCCCCGGCCGGATCCGGCTAGTCCTCAGTCCGTAGTTCGATTGCGGTTACAGGGTCCCCCGACCACCGCAGGTTGGCGGCAAACGCGCTCGACCCGTTTCGCGCGCGACGGCTCGGGAACATCTATGAGGTGAGCGCAAAGCCGTCGATCGCCGTTCTCGGAACGGGAACTATCGGTTTTCCCGTCGCGCGGAATCTGGCGGAGGCGGGGTATGACGTGCGCGCCTGGAATCGGACGCGCGAGAAGGCGGAGCGGCTCGCGGACGACGGCGTGAGCGTGGCGGGCTCGGCCTCCGCCGCAGTGAAAGACGCTGACGTCCTGATCACGCTCCTCGCCGACGGTCCGGCCGTCGAGGAGGTCATGGAGGAGGCCGCCCCTGCGGCCCCGAGTGGCGCCATGTGGATCCAGTCGAGCACGATCGGGATCGCCGCGACGGAACGGCTGTCCGAGATCGCATCCGAGCACGGCCTCGTCCTGGTCGACGCCCCCATTCTGGGGACGAAAGAGCCCGCCGAGAAGGGCGAGCTCGTCGTCTTCGCATCCGGGCCGCAAGAGGCCAGGGAACGGTGCGAGCCGATCTTCGGCACGATCGGCAAGGCGACGCGCTGGGTCGGGGAGGCCGGCGCGGGGCAGCGGTTCAAGCTGGTCATCAACACGTGGCTGCTCGCCGCCGTCGAGGGAGTGGCGGAGGCGATCTCACTCGCCCGGGGGCTCGGCCTCGACCCGAACGACGTGCTCGACGCGCTTTCGGGCGGACCGCTCGACATGCCGTACCTCCAGCTCAAGGGCAAGGTGATGATCGAGCGCAGCTTCGAGCCGAGCTTCAAGGCGTCGCTCGCGGAGAAGGATGCGGGCCTGGTGCTGGAAGCCGCCGAGCGCGTCGAGCTCGAGCTCCCGCTCGTCGAGGCCGTGCAGGAAGCGTTCGAGCAGGCCGTCGAGCTCGGGCACGCAGACAAGGACATGGCGTCCGTGGTCGAGGTCGTCGGCCGTCGCAGCGCGGTGCGCTAGATCAGCTCGAGCAACCGTTCCGCGTACTGCGGCGCCGTGGGCTCGTCCTCGTGCCGGTAGTAGCAGTAGACCGCGATTCCGCTCGCGACCAGCGGCCGGATCAGATCTGCGTGCCCGCGAACGTGCTTGTCCGAATAGGGCGGGTCTCGGAAGCGCAGGTAGCGGAACGAGGCGCTCGCGTCGACGTCGTTGATCCGCACGGCGTTCGCCGGCAGCTCGACGCCGGCCCACGAGTCGTGCCGGAAGTCGAACGCGATCAGCAGTTCTGGGTCGAGTGACCCGAGCGCGAGCGCAAGGAAGCCCTCGTCGCGCGCCTGCGTGACGAGGATCCGGATCGGCCCGAGCCGCTTCCCGAGCAAGCGCACGCGCTCCTCGAACGTCGCCGCCTGCCGCAGTTGGTACGCCTGCATTTTCACGGCGAAGCGGAACGTCTCGGGTGTCTGCTCGGCCCAGCGTCGGAACTGCTCCTCCGCCGGGATCCGGTACCCGGTCGAGTTCAACTCGACGCTCGGCAAGCGCTCGGCGTAGCTCCCGAGGAACTCGTTCGGCTTCGTCCCGGCCGGGTAGAAGCCGGGCCGCCACGTCGGGTAGGACCAGCCGGAGGTGCCGACATAGAGCCCCGGTACACTCGGTGTCGT
The DNA here is from genome assembly GCA_005883245.1 of Actinomycetota bacterium. Taxonomy (GTDB): domain Bacteria; phylum Actinomycetota; class Thermoleophilia; order Gaiellales; family Gaiellaceae; genus VAXT01. The sequence continues at coordinate 11,972 of VAXT01000013.1, forward strand.
GGCCGTCACGCCCGAAGTCCTACCCGACAGCCGGGTAAACGTCCTCGATCACGGCTTCGTGCGGCTCGACGACGCGATGGCCGACGATCTCTCGGTGGTCAACGGCGCGCGAGTCAGCTTCGCGCGCCGCAAGGAGGAGATGGACGAGTCCGACGAGGGCCTGATCCGCTTCCTCATGCGCGACAGGCACGGGACTCCTTTCGAGCACAACTCGTTTCGGTTCCACATTCGGTGCCCGATCTTCGTGGCGCGCGAATGGTTCCGGCACCGCGTGGGCTCGTTCAACGAGTTCAGCATGCGCTACGCGAAGGCGACCGACGAGTTCTACGTGCCCGAGCCCGAGGATGTCCGGACGCAGGTCGGGAAGCCGGGTTCGTACTCGTTCGAGCCTGTTTCGGCGGAGATCGCCGAGACCACCCGCACTGAGCTCGAAACGGTCTACGAGGCTGCCTATGCGACGTACCAGCGGCTCGTCGAGCTGGGCGTGGCCCGCGAGCTCGCGCGCTGCGTGCTCCCGGTGGGCGCCTACACGGAGTTCTACTGGACCGTGAATGCGCGGGCGCTGATGAACTTTCTCTCGCTGCGTGCTGCGGAGACGGCCCAGCGCGAGATCAGGCGGTACGCCGAGGCATGCGAGGTCTTCCTCGCCGAGCGGATGCCGGTCACATACGCGGCGTTCGTGGCGAACGACCGGACCGCGCCCTAGGAGATCTGAGCGCTGACGACCGGCACGGCCTTGCGGTCGTTGTGGTCCCAACGCTCGAGCTCGAGCCCGTCGAAGTTCGAGGGGTCGTACGCGACCGGGAAGCGGAGCGTCGTCGACTGCGGTCCGCGGACGTTGAAGCTCCCGCACACGACGACCGGCTTGCCGTCCTTCGTCATGTAGAGGACGTAGTAGTCGCGGGCGGGAAGCTTCTTCAGCCCCTCGACCTTGACCAGCATCGGCGTGTTGCCGTTCGCGTCGCGCGCTCCGAACCGGACGACAGCCTGCGCCTGGCTGTTCCTGAGCGCGACGGTGCGGACGGACTCGAAGGAGTTGCTCGTGTGCTTGTAGCCGACGAGGTACCCGCCCAGGAACGCGATCAGGGCGATCGCCGCCGCGAGCGCAAGCGCGGCGCCGACGCGGCGGCGCGGGAGCCCGGTCGGCTCGAGCTCGCGGACGGCTCCTCGGCCGTCCGGGGGCTCTTCGAGCTCGGGTGGGAGCTCGGGTGGAGGGCCGGCCTCGATCAGCATCTCGTGCACGCGCTCGAGACGCGCCCGCTCGTCAGGCGGCAGGTCCTCTCCGACCAGGTCGCGGAACTCGGGTGCGTCGCTCATGCCAGCTCTCCTTCCAGTACATCTGCGAGGCGAGACAGCGCACTCCTCGTTCGCGTTTTCACGGTGCCGAGCGGAATGCCGACGAAATCGGCGATCTCGCTCTGGGACAGGCCGCCCCAGTACGCGAGCTCGATCAGCTTGCGCTCCTGCTCGGGAAGCTCGGCAAGGGCGCGGTGCACGCGCCAGGCGGTCCAGCTCGTCTCGGCGCGCTCCTCGGGCCCTGGGTCGCTCGAGGGCTCGTCCACCGGCTCGGCGGGCATGGGCCCGAGCGCGCGGCGCCGGTCGACAATCGCGTTCCGCGCGACCGCGTAGAGCCAGGGCGCTCCCGGCCCACGGTCGCTGCGGTAGCTCTTCGCCGAGCGCCAGATCGAGGTGAACGTCTCCTGGACGGCGTCCTCGGCGCGGCCGCGGTCACCGAGCCGCCTCAGGGCGAGCGCGAACACGGGCCGGGCATAGCGCTGGTAGAGCTGCTCGAAGGCACCCGCGTCGCCCTCGCCGACGCGCGCGATCAGCTCGCCGTCGGTCGCGGGTTCCACGGCCCAGATGGTGGCGAGTACAGACGGCCGGGGCAACCCGGTACGGAGTGCGAGCTGAGCTGACATCGTTTGTGTGACAAGTTCTACGCCTCCCGAGGCGGCCCGGTTTGCAGCATCCTGCCTCCGTCGACGACCAGGCTGGAGCCGGTCACGAACGCCGCTCCGGCGAGGTAGAGGACGGCGTCCGCGACATCGGCGGGCGAGCCGACTCGGCCGAGCAGCGTCTCGCCCGCGCGGCGCTCTTCCTGGCCCGGATCGGCCGCCACCGGGCCGGGCGCGACCCCGCAGACCCTGACCTCTGGGGCGAGCGCGCGGGCGAAGATGCGCGTCAGCATCGCCTGCGCCGCCTTCGCGGCGGAGTGGGGCGCGAAGGCAGGCCACGGCTGGTACGCGGCCACGTCCTCGATCATCACGACCACGCCACCGGCCTCGCGGAGATGCCTCGCTGAGGCCTGCGTGACGAAGAAGCTCCCTTTGGCGGTCGCTCCGAGCGCCGCGTCCCAGTCCGCCTCGGTGACCGCCTCGACCGGCTTGGGCGCGAACCCCTCGCCCGCGGCGTTCACGAGTAGATCCAGCCCTCCGAGCTCGTCGGCGGCCCGCTCGACGAGATCCTGCGCGGCCTGCGCGTCCGCGAGATCCCCGTCCGCCCGTCCCGCCGCGACGACCGACCAGCCCTCGGCCCGCAGGCGCTCGGTGATGGCGGAACCGAGCCGACCGGTGCCGCCTGTGACGAGCGCTCGCATTGTTCGGGGAGTGTAAGGATCGTCCGCATTCCTCCGGACAGGGGATAGGAATACCGGGCGGCGAACCGAAGCCTTCCGCATGAGACGAATCTGGTCAGCCACTCTCGTCGCCCTCGCGCTGCTGGCGATCCCTTCGGCCCTGAGCGCGACCACGAAGACCGTCGACATCACCGCCGCAGGCTTCACGCCGAAGACGGTCACGATCGAGTTCGGCGACACGGTCACCTGGACGAACAAGGATTCGGGCGCACATCAGGTGCTGGCCGACCAGCTCGCGTTTCCGACCTCGCCCGTTCTCGCCCAGAACCAGACCTACTCGTACACGTTCACGAAGTCGGGAAGCTTCGGCTACCGCGACGCTCTGAACACGAACCGCCGTGGAACCGTGGTCGTTCGCGCGGGCGTCAGCATCAAGACGGCGCCGGCCGTGGTCAGGTACGGCGGTACGGCGACGCTGTCGGGGGTCGTCTCCAGCCTCGCCGCCGGCGAGACCGTCAACATCGACGCGAAGCAGTGCGGGGCGACGAGCTTCACGCGCCTCGCGAGCGTGAAAAGCACGGCGAACGGCGCGTGGAGCGCACCCGCCAAACCCGTCATGAACACCGTGTACCGCGCGGGCTGGAAGAACGCGAACAGCGCGGAGCTGACGCAATCCGTCTCACCGCTTCTGGCGCTGAAGCGTGTACGGGCCCGCCGCTTCACGGCCACCGCCACGGCCGCGCTCGCGCTCACCGGCAAACGCCTGGTCGTGCAGCGCTATGTCAAGAGCAAGCGCACCTGGAAGGCGGTCAAGCAGGTGACGCTGAACAAGTCGCAGCCCGGAACCCCGCCGGCCGTTCGCACCTCTGTCGCGTTCAGCCTGCGAGTCAGGCGCGGCACCAAGGTTCGCGTCCTGCTGCCGGCCGCGCAGGCGGCCACCTGTTACGCAGCGGCGCGTAGCGCGGCCGTCAAAGCCTGATTTCGCTTGGTTAGGCGCTTCGCTCGACGAGCGAGCCGCGCTTTTCCAAAATCCTTACAGCGGGTACGCAACTTCTGAACGTTCAGGCCGTTCCATACATAGCCGTCAACGACTTAGGGGGAACCGCCAAATGAAGAAGGCTCTAGCACTAGCCACTGCGGCGGGTGCGCTTGCGGTTGCCGGCTTCGCGTTCGCGGGTCTCGCCGCGAACAAGACCGTGACCATCACGTCGACGGCGTTCAAGCCGAAGACCGTGACCATCAACGGCGGCGACACGGTCACGTGGAAGAACGTCGACACCGTGAACCACCAGGTCGTCGCGAACAACGGCGCGTTCGCGTCGGGCCAGATCGCTCCGAACCGCATCTACGCGAAGCGGTTGGACACGCCCGGCACGTACGGGTACCACGACGCTCTCCATCCGGTCCTGAAGGGGACCGTCAAGGTGACCGGGCCGGCGCCGTCCGTCTCGATCGGAGCATCGACGGCTATTGCCGTGTATGGGAATGCGGTCCACGTCGGCGGGGCCATCTCGCCGGCCGCGGTCGGAGACACCGTCTCCATCTACGCGCAGCCGTCGGGCCAGGCGTCGTTCGTCAAGATCGCCGACGTCCAGACGACTACCAACGGCGTCTACGACTACATCACGACGCCGCAGCTCCTCACCTCGTACAAGGCGACGTGGAAGGGCAAGACGAGCGCGATCGTCACGGTCGCCGTCCAGCCGCGTCTCCGGCTCCAGCACATCGGACGCTGGTTCGTCGCGCGGGCCCAGCCCAACAAGTACGGCGGGCACTGGGTCTACGTGCAGCGGGTCAACGCGTTCGGCGAGTGGGTCAGCTTGAAGAAGGTCGTCTTCAACGGTCAGTCGGCGACGCGCTTCAAGCTGCGCCATCTGCCGCGTGGCCTCAATCGGCTGCGGATCTTCATCACGACCAACCAGGCCGGTTCCGGGTACTTCCACGGCGCCAGCCCGAGCCTCAGCTTCCGCCGCCGGTAGGGCGACGGACCACTAGGCCGCCGGCGGTGGGGTCCCGCCGGCGGCTTAGTTTGGTCCCATTAGGTGGTTCCGGCCTCGACCTTGCCGATCGCGTTCGCGTAGCGCTCGGAAACGGCCGGCCAGTTGACGACGTTCCACCAGGCCTCGAGGTAGTCGGGGCGGCGGTTCTGGTACTCGAGGTAGTAGGCGTGCTCCCAGACGTCGATTCCGAGCAGCGGCTCGTCCGACTGCATGATCGGCGAGTCCTGGTTGGCCGTCGAGTAGACCGCCAGCCCGGTGCCGTCGTGGACGAGCCACGACCAGCCTGAGCCGAAGCGGTTGACGCCGCCGTCGTTGACTGCCTTCTTGAGCTCGTCGAGCGAGCCGAACGTGTCGCTGATCGCGTCCGCCAGGTCGCCTTCGGGCTCGCCGCCGCCGTCCGGGCTCATGATCTCCCAGAAGAGCGAGTGGTTCGCGTGCCCGCCCGCGTTGTTGCGAAGGACGGTCTGCTTGCCCTCGGGCAGCGTGTCGAGAATGGTCAGCACCTGCTCGACAGGGTCGTTCGCCCACTCGGTGCCCTCGAGTGCGGCGTTCGCCTTGTCCACGTATGCCTGGTGGTGCTTGTCGTGGTGCAGCCGCATCGTAGCCTCGTCGATGTGCGGCTCGAGCGCGTCGTAGTCGTAGGGAAGAGGTGGAACCTCGAAAGCCATCTGCGCTCCTTTCTTCTGCTGGGCCAAGGCGCCGACTCGGCGGCGCCGACCCAAAGAGGCCGTGCTGGCTTCGCCGGCATGGCCGTTCCCATTATGCTCGCCGTCGCCTATTCCCGAGAGGAGTCCCATGGCCACCCTTGTGTTCAACGCCGAAGAGATCGCGCCCCGAGAGCTGAAACCCGCCCTCTACGAGCTCGAGGGGATCTCGCGCGAGGCGATCGAGGCCCACTACAAGCTCTACGAGGGCTACGTCGCGAAGCGGAACGAGATCCTCGCTCGGCTCGCCGACGTCGACCTCGAGTCCGGTAACCAGGTCTACTCCGACGTGCGCGCGCTCAAGGTCGACCTGACGTTCGCAATCGGCGGCGTGAAGAACCACGAGATCTACTTCGAGCACCTGGGCGGCACCGGTGGGAATCCGTCGGGGCCGATCGCCGATCTCATCGAGCGCGACTTCGGTGGGGTCGACGAGTGGCGGGCCGACCTGAAGGCGACCGGCATGGGCGGCCGGGGCTGGGCGTGGACGGCGTACGACTGGGACGAAGGCCGGCTGTTCAACTACATCGGCGACGCGCAGAACTCGTACCCGATCTGGAACGCGACCCCGCTGGTGGCGCTCGACGTCTACGAGCACGCCTACTTCCTCGACTACCGCACCGATCGGGCGGCGTACATCGATGCGTTCTTCGAGAACCTGGACTGGGCGACGGTCAACGACTGGGTCTCGAAGTACGGCATCCCTCTGCGATAGCGATCGAGACGCTCGCCTTCATCCTCGTCGGCTACCTGGCCGGCAGCCTCCCGTTCTGGTATGTCCGCGGCGGTCCAGCTCCGCCGCAAGCCCGCCACGACCACCCAGTAACAGGCTGGTACGAGGTCAGTTGCGCCTGAGCCACTCGTCGAGCCCCGTGTGGTGCTCGAGCGGGCCCCCCTGCTCCAGCTCTCGCCGGAGCTCGCCCACCGTCCCAAAGCGCTCCGCGAGCACGTCGTGCGTGTGGATCGTCTCCAGGTTCACCTGCCGGGAGAAGACGAAGTCCGTGTCGTCCAGCGACGGGTACGTCTCGAGCACGTCCCGGAGCGCGATCCGCACCGAGTCCTCGACGAAGCGAGGCTGGAGATGCGCGTGCTCGACGACGAAGAGCTCGTCGGGTCGCTTCAGCAGCTCGTAGACCGGGGCGCTCATCGACCCCTCGACGATCCCGACCAGCTGCTCCGCGTTGACGCTCGTCTGCGTCCCGACGTACAGCGTGCCCCGGCCGCGCTGGTTGTGCGTCGCGATCGGGACGAGCTCCAAGATCCGCTCGACGTCGCCGTCGTCGAAGCCCGCCTCGAGCAGGCGCTCGCTCGCGCGACCACGGACGAGCCCCTGCGCACAGGGACAGGCGTTGATGCCGGCGGCCTGGACGCCCACGAGCCGCCGCACGCCCCCAAGGCGCCGACTCGGCGCCGCCGCATCAGAGGGCGTGCGGGCTTCGCCCGCGCGCCCGTCTTCACCCGAGGCGGCCGCGATCCCGATCAGCTCGACCATTTCCTGGGTCGGCAGGCCCGTGACCGGGGTCGTGCGCTCGATCGGGTAGCGAGCCGAGATGTGCACGTGCGCCCGCAGCGCGCGCTGCCGCTCGACGATGTGCGCCGCGATGTGCTCCGCGAGCACCTCGACGAGAAACGCCTCCCCGATCACGACCTCCTCGATCGCCTCCTCGAACAGCTCGGGGAAGCGCGACATGTGCACGCCCTTCTGTGACGGATCGAGGTCGACCGTGCACTCGATGTCGGCGGCGATCTGCTGCTCGACGCCTGCGTAGCTGATCCGGATCGCCTTGCTCGCGCCCATCACGCCCGCGCGCGAGAGGCCGAGCCGCACCTCGGGCCGTGACGCCTGGAGGTCGTCGTCGAGCAGTCGAGTCAAATCGTCCATGGAAGGGGGATATTGTGCCTTGCGTGGCTCCTTCCGAGAGCTTCGCGCGGTTCGTGTCGCTCGCCTGCCACGATCTGAGGACGCCGCTCGCGACCGTGGCCGGCTTCGCGCACACGCTCGAACGGTCCGACGACCTCGGCGACCCGGCGGCGCGCTACGTCTCGATGATGCGGACCGCCTCGGAGCAGATGGGTGAGCTGCTGGACGCGCTCGGGATCGTGACGCGGATCGAAGCGGGTCGCTATACGCCTGCGTTGATCGAGGCGGACACGCTCGAGCTCGCGCGGGCCGCGGCGGAGCGGCTCGGGGAGAAAGCCGGGGCGGGCGGCACCGGTGCGACGGTCCACGTCGACCGCGATCCCGTCGAGGTCGGCCTGGCCGGGCTCGCTCTGTGCGCGGTCCGGCACGGCGTGCTGGAGCGGGTCGAGCTGACGGCCGCCGGCGAGACGGTCGAGATCGCTCCGATCCCCGAAGCCGCCGCGCCGATCGTGCTCGCCGAGGACCTGAGGGACCTCGGCGCGGCGACCGCGCGCAGCGTCATCGAGGCGATCGGCGGGAGCCTGACGCTCGAGGGCAAGCGCCTGCTCGTTCGCCTTCCCGCCTGAACCAGGCCAGCAGGCGGGTGAATCGCGACCGCCGTTCCTCGGGTCGCGGACGGAGCAGAACGCGTTCGTCGCTGAGAGGATCGTGGCTTCTGGGCATCGTGCTCGGACGGTACGCGCGTGTGAGCGGCACCGCGTCGGCCGCAGGCGCGATTTTCGCCTCATCCTCGAGGATGAGATCGATTTCGCCTGCGCGGCCGATGCGCGCTCCGCGGCGCTGGAGTACCGTCAGGACCGTGATCGACCAAGCCTGGTACCTCTTCAAGCGTCACTGGTTCGCGCTGCTCGTGGCGGTCGCCGTGGTGGAAACCGCCGTCGAGTTGATCGTGCGCCGGAACAGCCACGGCGCGCCGACCACCTCGCTCTGGATCACGGTGCCTCTCCTCGCGGTCATGATCGTGCCCCTCTTCTGGTGGCGCCGGTTCCCGTTCGGAGCCCCCGCGGCCGTCTTCGTGATCGGCGCGGTCGCGTCGTTTGTCGACGGCCGTCTCGTAACGTTCACGCTCGCGACGTTCCTCACCGTCCTCGCCGCCGTGTTTTTGTTCGGCATCCTCGAGGACCGCAGGCAGTCCGTTGCCGGTCTCGGGATCGCTCTGGGAGCGGCCGGCGTCGTCACACTCAACGATCCGACCCAGGTGTGGAGCGACTACGCCGGGGTCGTCCTGCTGTTCAGCATCGCCTGGCTCGCCGGATTCGCCATCGGGCGGAAGCTCGAGCAGGCGTCGGCCGCACAGGAGCGGGCTGACCGACTCGAGCGGGAACAGGAGGCAGAGGCTCGGACTGCCGTCGCCGAGGAGCGCGCCCGGATCGCGCGCGAGCTGCACGACGTCGTCGGGCACAGCGTGAGCGTGATGACCGTCCAGGCGAGCGCCGTGCGGCGGCGCTTGAACCCGGATCAGGAGCAGGAGCGGGAGGCGCTCGAGATCGTCGAGCAGACCGGCCGCGAGGCGCTGGCCGAGATGCGGCGGCTCGTGGGCGTCCTCCGCAGACCGGAAGAAGGACCCGCTTTGGCTCCGCAGCCGAGCCTTCAGCACCTGGACCGGCTCGTTGCGCAAGCGAGGGAGTCGGGGCTGCCCGTTGAGCTCCGAATCGAAGGCGAGCCGACGCAGCTTCCACCGGGGGTCGACCTCACGGCATACCGGCTCGTCCAGGAGGGCCTGACGAACGCGATCAAGCACGCGCGGGCGTCAAAGGCCGACGTCGTCGTCCGGTACGGCGACGGGAGCGTAGAGGTCACGGTGACCGACGACGGCCCGGGCGGTGGTGACGGCGGCGGAGGCGGCCACGGGCTCGTCGGCATGCGCGAGCGCGTCACGGTCTACGGCGGCGAGCTCGAGGCCGGCCCGCGGCCCGAGGGCGGTTACGCGCTCAGAGCGCGCCTCCCCGTGCAAGGCTGAGTCGATGGAAGAACGGCCCAGCGGAACGGTCACGTTCCTGTTCACGGACATCGAGGGCTCGACGGTCCTCCTCCGCCAGCTGCGCGACGCCTACGGCGACGTTCTCGCCACCCACGGCCGGCTCCTGCGCCGGGCCTTCGAGGACGCGGGCGGCCAGGAGATCGACACGCAGGGCGACTCGTTCTTCGTCGCCTTCAGCAGTCCCAAGGACGCCGTCCACGCGGCCGTCGCGGCGCAGCGGTCTCTGGCCGAGGAGTCATGGCCGGAAGGAGCGGTGGTCAAGGTGCGGATGGGCATCCACACCGGCGACGCCTCGCTCGCGGCCGACCGCTACCTCGGACTCTCGGTGCACCGCGCAGCTCGCATCTGCTCGGCCGGTCACGGTGGACAGATCCTGATCTCGCAGACGACCTACGCCCTGCTCGAGGACCAGGAGGAGGAGCTGCCCGGCTCGACGCAGGACCTCGGCGCCCAGCGGCTCAAGGACTTCGACCGGCCGATCCAGCTCTTCCAGCTCGTCGTCCCGGGCCTCCAGGAGGCCTTCCCGCCGCTGAGAACGCTCGAGCACACACCTTTCGAGGGCGACGAGGGCCGCCTCGCGGACGCAGCTCGGCGAGCCTCGCTAGACGGTGAGGCGTCCGACGGCGGCGAGGCGCTGGACGAGGTGCGCCGGCTCCGGCCCGACGTCGTCCTGATGGACGTGCGCATGCCCGACTTGGACGGCATCGAGGCGACGCGGCGCCTGATGGCCGACGCGGAGGCGGCCACGAAGGTGGTCATGCTGACGACGTTCGACATGGACGAGTACGTCTACGAGGCGCTGCAGGCCGGCGCGAGCGGCTTTCTGCTCAAGGACGTCCCGCCGGAGCAGCTCGTCGACGGGATCAGGGCCGTGGCCTCGGGTGACGCCTTGCTCGCGCCGTCGATCACGAAGCGGGTGATCGAGGAGTTCGTGCGCAGGCCGCCGGAGGCAGCGCGCACCCTGCCACCGGAGGTGGAGGATCTGACCGAGCGGGAGCTCGAGGTGCTGAAGCAGGTCGCGCGCGGCCTGTCGAACGCCGAGATCGCGCAGGAGCTCTTCGTCAGCGAGACGACCGTGAAGACGCACGTCGCCCACGTCTTCCGCAAGCTCGGGGTCCGCGACCGCGTGCAGGCGGTGGTCTTCGCGTACGAGTCGGGCCTCGTCCAGCCGAGCGCCGCGCAGTAGAGTAGGCGGCGATGTATCTCGTGCTCGCCGTGTCGGACGTCGACCGGGCGTACGACTTCTACCGCACCGTCTTCGGCTGGACCTCGCGCCTCGAGTGGCCCGAGGAGTACACAGATCTCATGATCTCGGACGAGGATCGACTCGGCTTGTATCGGCGCGACGGCTATGCGGAGACCGCGGGTCGCGAGCCGGTCGCACTTAACGGCCGCGTGTCGCCTGCGTATCTGTATGTCCGCGTCGATGATCTCGACGAGACGATCCAGCGAATCGAGCGGGCCGGTGCGCGCAAGCTCAGTCCGCGCTCTGCACGCGGCTGGGGCGAGGAAGCCGCGTTCTTCGCCGATCCGGACGGCAACGTCGTTGCCGTCGCTCGACGCTTAGCGCAGTAGCCGCGAGAGGCGGCGGTCTTTGAGGACGCGCCCGCCGGTGGTGGGCTACCGCCGAACAACAGTATTCCCCTCTTCGCGCGAGGCTGGGCAGCGTCGATAATGAGGCGCATGGGGTTGACGCCGCCCCCGACGGAGTACGCGAAGAGCGGCGACGTCCATGTCGCCTACCAGGTGACGGGGTCGGGCGAGGTCGACATGGTGCTGGCACCGGGGACCGTGTCGCATCTCGGCCTCGACTGGGAGCGCCCCGAGCGGGTCGCATGGATCGAGCGCCTGAGCTCGTTCTGCAGGCTGATCCGCTTTGACAAGCGCGGCACGGGGCTCTCCGAC
>VAXT01000013.1:23144-31426 GCA_005883245.1 Actinomycetota bacterium
GGGAGCGATGGCCCGGTGGTTCCAGGCCGAGGACTATCCCTGGGGCATGAGTGCAGAGGAGTCGGACCGGCTCGTCGCCGATTGCCGTGAGAATTGGCCGTCGCTCTGGTATCTCACAGGGCCCGGAGCGGGGATCCCGCGGGACCAGCACGACCTCCTCGACTTCTGGATCCGCTACGCGCAGGCGGCCGCGAGCCCGGCCGCGGCGGCGGCCCTTGAGGAGATGAATCAGCAGATCGACATCCGTGACGTCCTGCCGTCGATCAATGTCCCGACGCTCGTCATGAACCGAACGGGTGATCCGGTTGCCCACGTCGACGCGGCACGCCAGCTCGCGAGCGCGATTCCCGGCGCACGCTTCGTCGAGTTTCCCGGGGATATGCACTCCATGGCGGGACCCGAGTTCGAGAAGCTCATGGAGCTCGTCGAGGAGTTCGTGACCGGCAGTCCCCCGGCCGCGAGGACGCATCGCATGCTCGCGACGATCGTCTTCGTGGACATCGTCGGGTCTACCGAACAGGTCCAGAAGCTCGGAGACGCGGACTGGAGCGATCTGCTGGGCCGGTTCTACGACGGTGTCGAGCGAGACCTCGCCCGCTACTTCGGCGAAGAGATCGACCGAGCTGGGGACGGTTGTCTGGCGATCTTCGACGGACCGACCCGCGCCGTCCGCTGCGCAACGGCGATCCAGAGCACTGGTCGCGACCTTGGCCTAGAGGTCAGGGCGGGCGTCCACACTGGCGAGGTGGAGCGTGCTAACAGCGCCGTCCGCGGCATTGCGGTCCATCTCGCAGCTCGAGTGTCTGCGCTCGCTGCGACCGACGAGGTCCTCGTCTCGAGCACGGTGCGCGACCTCGTGGCGGGCTCGGGGCTCGAGTTCAGCGACGCCGGCACGCACCGGCTGAAAGGCGTCGCGGAGCCGAAGCAGCTCTTCCGGCTCAAGAGCGACTAGAGCTCGGCAGGCAGCCATTCGGCGAGGAATGGCTCGTGATCCGGTGTTCAGCTGTCGCGCCGGCGGGCGAGATCGCGACAGTGCGAGTGGCCGCGAGTCGTCGAGCGGGCGCTAGCGCAGGAGGCGTGACAACCGCCGGTCCTTTAGCACGCGCCCGCCGGTCTGGCACTCGGGGCAGTAGTAGATCGTGTGCTCCTCGAAGTCGACCTGCGCAATCGGCGTTCCGCAGACGTAACAGGGCTCGCCGAGCTTGTTGTGCACGCGGTACGTCCTGGCGTCGTTCGCGCCGCGCTCGCGCAGCTCGAGGCCGCGGTCGAGCTCCGACCTCATCGCCTCCGCGAGCTTTTGGACCTGTCCAGGGACCAGGTCCCGGGACAGGGCGTAAGGGGACAGTTGCGCGGCATGGAGGATCTCGTTCGCCCACGCGCGGCCGATGCCGGCGATCACCCGCTGATCGCGGAGCAGCGAGTGCAGGCGCCTCGACTCGCCGGCGAGGATCTCGCCCAGCTGCGCCGCGTCGAGCTCGTTCGCCTCGGGCCCGAGATGCCCCAGCTCGAGCTCGACGGCCTCCGGAGCGAGCAGCCAGACACCCGCGCGCTTCTTCTTGCCCGCCTCGGTCAGGATCAGCTCGGCCCCGCCTTCGAAGGCGAGCCGGAACGCAGGCGTCTTGGGGCGCTTCTCGCCCACGAGGAGGTACCTCAGCCGCCCCGCGGTCATCAGGTGCACGAGCAGGACGAGCTCGCCGTCCGCGGTCGGGAACAGCATCCGCTTCGCGCGCCGCTCGGCCCCCGTGAACCGCCGGCCCTCGAGCGCGGACAGAGGCGGGTCGAACGTCTTCAACGTCGCGATGTGCGCGGGGCCGGCCTTCGCGATCGGGAAGGCCGAGACCGGTTCGTCGAGCTCGCGCCGCCACGCCTCCATTTCGGGCAGTTCGGGCACTTAGAGTCTCCTCATGGCTGAGCCGATCAGGGTAACCGTGCTCCGCGGCGACACCGTCGAGTCCGCGCACCGCGTGCACGCCGTGGCCGTCCGGGACGGGCAGATCGTCGCATCCGCGGGTGACCCCGATCTCGTCACCTTCATGCGCTCGGCGGCGAAGCCGATCCAGGCGTTGCCCCTCGCGCGCGCGCGTGAGGACCTGGACGACCGCGATCTCGCTATCGCCTCTGCCTCACATCTCGCCGACGACGGTCAGCTCGGGGCGGTCCGAGCGCTCCTCGCGAAGGCGCCCGCGACCGAGGACGACCTCGAATGCGGGCCCTTCGAAGAGTCGAAGCTCAAGCACAACTGCTCCGGGAAGCACGCGGGAATGCTCGCACTGTGTCGTGCGGAGGGCTGGCCGACCGAGGGCTACCGCCTGCCCGAGCATCCGTGCCAGCAGGCAGCTTTGGAGGAGGTGGGGCGCCTGTCGGGCGCGGACGAGATCGCCACCGCGGTCGACGGCTGCGGCGTCGTCACCTTCGCGCTGCCGCTGACGAAGATCGCGATCGCCTTCGGCGGGGTCGACGGCCGGGTCGCCGACGCGATGCGTGCGCACCCGGAGCTGATCCGAGGCCCCCGAGCCGCGGACACCAACCTGATGCAGGCGTTTCCGGGCTGGATCGCCAAAGGTGGAGCCGAAGCGCTTCTCTGCGCGGCCTCTCCGGACGGCCTCTCGCTTGCCCTCAAGGTCGAGGACGGCACCCAGCGAGCACTGCGCCCCGCACTAGGATCGTTCCTCACCGAGCTCGGCCTCGACGGTTCGGCCTTCGGACCGACACCAGTTGGCAACAGTCGAAACGAGGTCGTGGGCGAAGTCCGAGCGTCTTGAAACATTTTCTTCACAAGCCTGTGGATAGGTGTTAAGTTCCGAGCCGCCGCGAGTGTGAGCCGGGGACGCGTGAACCGGCTCTTTGCGTTCCTGGGTCCCCGTCCCCCTAGAGCGAAAGAGAGGTCCATTGCTCACAGTCGACATTTCCCTCCCGGACGTCGAAGAACTGCACAAGCTCGTACAGGACGGAACGGAAAAGGGCTTTCTCACCTACGACGAGATCGTCGCCGGGCTCGAGGACGTCGACCTCTCCAAAGAACAAGTCGAAGACTTCTACACGTACCTCATCGACCACTCGATCGAGCTGGTCGAAGGGGAGCAGCACAAGCACCCACCGCACGAGCAGCCGGCCCTGGCTGAGGAGGAGAAGGGGCCGAAGCTCGATCTCTCCGTCGAGCCCTCGCTCGACTCGCTGCGGCTCTACCTGCGCGAGATCGGAAAGGTCCCGCTGCTGACCGCGGACCAGGAGGTCTACCTGGCCAAGCGGATCGAGCGCGGGGACATGGCCGCCAAGACGCACATGATCGAGGCCAACCTCAGGCTCGTCGTCTCGATCGCTAAGTCCTACCTCGGCCGTGGGCTGTCGTTCCTCGACCTGATCCAGGAGGGCTCGCTGGGGCTGATCCGCGCGGTCGAGAAGTTCGACTACCGCAAGGGCTACAAGTTCTCGACGTACGCGACCTGGTGGATCCGGCAGGCGGTCACGCGCGCGATCGCGGACAAGGCGCGCACGATCCGGATCCCTGTGCACATGGTCGAGAAGCTGAACAAGGTCGTGCACATCGAGCGTCAGCTCGTCCAGCGGCTCGGCCGCGAGCCGCAGCCGGACGAGATCGCGCTCGAGCTCGAGATGACGACCGAGGAGGTGCGCGAGATCCTGCGGATGGCGCAGCTGCCGGTGTCGCTCGAGAAGCCGATCGGCGAAGAGGAGGAGTCGGAGCTCGGCGACTTCGTCCAGGACGAGCAGGCCGAGTCGCCGTTCGACACCGCATCGGTGCAGCTCCGCCGCGAGGACATCGAGAGGGCGCTCGACTCGCTGCCCGACCGCGAGCGGAAGGTGATCGAGCTCCGCTTCGGGCTCACGGGTGCGCAGCCGTGCACGCTCGAGGAGGTCGGTCGGGCGTTCGGCGTCACGCGCGAGCGGATCCGCCAGATCGAGAACAACACGCTGAAGCGGCTCGAGACGCTCCCGGAGGCCCAGGGCCTCAGGGACTGCAGCTGAAGAAAGTCCGGCGCGCTCCGCGCGCCATGACGACTTTCTTCAGATTGACCTCGGGGCCAGGCGGTGGTGGCCGGACACGGGCAAAGCCCGCATCCGCGGCGCCTCAAGCAGTCGCCTCGATTGCGCCTGGACGCACGACGGTTCGCGAGCTGGCGTCGTACTGCTCAGGCGCCCTTTTCTACCTCCGCGCGTTCGAGGGGAACGAAGAGCCGGCAGTGCGGGCACTTGAAGCCCTGGCGGCTCTCGTCTGACCCGATCAGCTCACCGCGGAACGACTTCTTGCAGTGCGGGCAGACGACGTCGTACTTCTGAGCGGCAGGCATGTGATCGAAAGTATCAGCACCTAAGGGCAGCGACCCGCCTCGTAGGCCTTTGCGGCCGCGGCGTTCAACACCCAACGCCACCGGGAGCCGACCTCGACCTCGTGGTTGACGAACGTCGTCGACCCGCCGGACGACGAGGTCAGGCGGATGCGAACGGCTTTCGCAGGCACCCGGCCCGTGCCGGGAACCTCGACGGGGTCGTCGTAGACGTCGAGGACGTCGATCGAGTCGAGCCCGCCGAGCGCGGTCGCGCGCGTGCACGCGACGAATCGCCTGCGCGTCACGATGTGCTGGTACGCGGGATGGAGCGTCCCGTACGCGGCGTCGAGCTGCCCGTTGTAGAGCTCGTAGAGGAAGCGCACCTGAGCGAGCCCCGCCGGAGTGCGCCCGGGATCGCGCTTGCCGCCGCACCCGGCGAGGAGAACGACGGCTGCGACCGCGGCCACGACCAGGCGGAGCATTGCCTCATCTTCCCGAACCGAGCGGACTTCGCCTCATTGCTGACCCGCCGAAAAACCTCTATAACCGGCTGCGAATGAACGCACAGGCGGCCGCTCCGGAGGCTGAGCCCGTCGTTCGCGCCGAAGACGTCCGCAAGAGCTTCGGCGAGAACGTCGTCCTCGACGGCATCGACCTGTCCGTGTCGATGGGCGAGACGCTCGTCGTGATCGGCCCGAGCGGAAGCGGGAAGAGCACGCTCCTGCGCTGCATCAACCTGCTCGAGCCGATCGACAGCGGGCGCATCTGGCTCGAGGGCGAGGAGATCACCGCCAAGGGAGTCAAGGTCGCCCAGATCCGGCAGCGGATCGGGATCGTCTTCCAGCAGTTCAATCTCTTTCCCCACTTGAAGGCGATCGACAACGTGACGCTCGCCGCGCGCCGCGTCCGCCACATGTCCCGCCGCGAGGCCGATGCCCGCGCGCTCGAGCTCCTGTCGAGAGTCGGCCTCCAGGAGAAGGCCAAGCAGCACCCACACCAGCTCTCGGGGGGTCAGCAGCAGCGCGTCGCGATCGCCCGCGCGCTGATGATGGAGCCGCGCGTCGTCCTCTTCGACGAGGTCACGTCGGCCCTCGACCCGGAGCTCGTCGGAGAGGTGCTCGTCGTCCTGCGCGATCTCGCCGAGACGGGAATGACGATGGTCGTCGTCACCCACGAGATGCAGTTCGCCCGTGAAGTCGGCGACCGCCTCCTCTTCATGGACGACGGGCGGATCGTGGAAGAGGGAATCCCAAGCGACGTGCTCGACCGGCCGAAACAGGAACGCACGAAGCGTTTTCTGCGCCGCTCTCTACAAATGGCGCATTCCCTGGAAGAATTGTCGATCACAGACCAAGGAGAGGTGGAATGAAACGACTCGTTGTACTCACGATCGTCCTCGGGCTCGTCGTCGCCGCTGCGGTGGCCGCGACGTTCGGGTCGGCGGCGCCAGCCCGGGGCGTGTCGCCGCAGGCGAAGCTGCCGCCGAAGCCGAAGCTCCCAGCCCTGCCCGCGGCGGTCAAGGCCCGCGGCAAGTGGCTGATCGGAGTCAAGTGCGACACGCCGCCGTTCGGCTGGCAGGACACGAGCGGCAAGAACCGCGGCTATGACGTCGAGGTCGCACGCCAGTTCGCGAAGTGGGCGTTCGGCTCGACCAGCAAGGTCGACTTTACGTGTGTCACGACGGCCAGCCGAATCGGCACGCTCACGTCGGGACGCGTCGACATCATCATCTCGACGCTCACGTGGACGGCGGACCGGGAGAAGGTCATCGACTACTCGGTTCCGTACTACAACGCGGCCGGACGGCTGCTCGTCAAGAACAACGTCGCAGTCGGCAAGCTCGCGACCTGGATGCCCGGCAAGAAGATCGTGTCCACGTCGGGCTCGATCTACGACCGGTGGATCAAGAACTGCTTCAAGAACACATCGTTCCAGGTCGTCTCCAGCCCGGCGGCCGGTGTGCTCGCGGTCAAGAACGACCAGGCCAACGCGATGATGTACGACGACGCGTTCCTCGTCGGGGTCGCGGCGAACGACAGCTCCCTGAAGCTGAGCTCGAACATCTTCCTCAAGGTCCCCTGGGGCGTCGGCATCCGCAAGAACGAGCCGGACATGAAGCGCTGGGTGGACGCGGCCGTGCGCGGGATGAGGAACCGCGACCTGTTCTGGTCGATCCTCAAGCGCACCATTCCGCGCCGCTTCTGGAAGACGTTCAGGCCCAATGCTCCGAGCCCGGCCCACAAACTCCAGTACCCGCGCTCGAGCCCTCCAGAGAACAACTGCCCCTCGTAGGCAGGAGGTAAGCGAATGGCCGCCCTCCGCGGCGGCCATTCGTGTTTGATCGGTCCGTGCACGTTCTCGCCTCGTTCGAGTGGTCCGTCATCTGGGACAGTCAGGGCGCGCTCTGGGGCGGCTTCAAGCACACGATGAAGGCGGGCGTGGTCGGGATCGTTCTCGCCTACCTGGTCGGGCTCGTGCTCGGGGCGTTGCGCGCCCATCGGATCCCGATCCTCAACCAGCTGGCCGCGAGCTACGTCGAGCTGATCCGCAACACGCCGATCCTCGTCCAGATCTTCTTCCTCTACTACGGACTGCCGGTGCTCGGCATCCACCTCGACGTCTTCACCGTCGCGTGGCTCTCGATCACGATCTGGGGCGGAGCGTTCATGACGGAGAACTTCCGGGCCGGCTTCGAGGCGGTCCCGCAGCGGCTCAGTGAGGCGGGCTACGCGCTCGGCTTCACGCGGCTGCAGGAATTTCTCTATGTGACGCTCCCGATCGGCGGGCGGATCGCGCTGCCGTCGACCATCAACTCGGCGATCTCGGTGATCAAGAACACGTCGCTCCTGCTGCTCATCGGTTACCCGGAGCTGACCTACGTCGCCAACAACATCCAGTCGAACACGTTTCGGACCTTCGAGATGTTCACCGCGCTCGCGGTCTACTACCTCGCGATCGTCTGGACGCTCTCCGCGCTGATCCGCTTCCTCGAGCGGCGCCTCGCCCTCCCGGAGGCGTTCTAGATGAACCCGCTGCCCGAGTGGTTCCGCCCGGTCTCCGAGTACATCCTCCGCGAGGGCGTGCCCGAGACGCTGCGGATGGCGGCCATCGCGGTAGTCGCGAGCCTCGTGATCGGCGTCGTGCTCGGGACCCTGATGACGATCCGGTTCCGACCGCTGCAGTGGTTGATCAGGTTCTACGTCGAGGTCTGGCGGGGACTGCCGATCCTGGTCACGGTGCTGTTCATCTTCTGGCTGCCGGCGTTCGACGTCGGTCGCCACCACGTTCAGCTGAGCGCCTACCAGTCGGCGGCGCTCGCGCTCACGCTCTGGGGCAGCGCGCAGGTCGCCGAGGCCACGCGTGGCGCGGTGCAGTCGATCCCCAATGAGCAGCACGAGGCGGCTGCGGCGCTTGGTTTCGGCTGGGTCGGCCGCCAGACGTTCGTGATCCTTCCCCAGGCGCTGCGCAGGATGGTGCCGCCCCTGGTCGGACTGCTGGTGAACACCATCCAGAACACGACGATCGCGTTCGCCATCGGCGTCAACGAGGTACTCCAGGCCGGGCAGCGCCAGTTCGAGAACGTCACGTCGGGCCTCACGGGGCAGCCCGTCGCGCCCTCGTACGCGCCGTTTCTGATCTTCGGCTACGTGGCGCTTCTGTTCTTCATCATTTGTTTTCCGCTGACGCGGCTGGCCGCGTACCTGGAGAAACGTCTGACCTAGGAGCGAAGCGCCTGAGGGCGAGGACGGCAATTGCCCCTACGGTGACCGCGTACATGAGCAGGAACGCCGTCGAGCCGGAGTCGCTGCCCGCGCTGAGGCCGTGGGCGGTGGCCGCAATCCACACGGCGAAGTTCAGATAGTGGAGCCGCCGCCAGAGGGAGTACGAGATGCGCTTGCGGTAGTGGTTCGTGACCGCGAGCGCCAGGAGCAGCTCGACGGCCACGACGCCGAGCCCGGTCCACAGCGGCCGGTAGCTCGACGTGAACGGGATCAG
>VAXT01000225.1 GCA_005883245.1 Actinomycetota bacterium
CGATCCACTCGGCGAGCGCGAGCATGGCCACGTTGATCACGAACAGGAACAACCCGAGCGTGACGATCACGAGCGGCAGCGTGAGCAGCGTCAGGACCGGCTTCAAGATCGTGTTCGCGATCGCGAGCACCGCAGCGCCGATCAGCAAGGGCCACCAGCCGTCGATGGAGACGCCGCTGAAGAGCCAGTCCGCGACCGCGAGCGCGGCAATGTTCGCGACCCACGCGAGGATGAAGAAGAGCGCCATGCGCGGCGCTAGTAAAGCAGGTACCTAACGATGTCTGTAGACGATCCTGCCGCGCGACAGGTCGTACGGAGAGAGCTCGACGTTGACGCGGTCGCCGGGGAGGATCTTGATCCGGTAGCGCCGCATCTTGCCGGCCGTGTAGCCGAGGGTCTCGTGGCCGTTGTCGAGGAGGATCTTGTACATGCCGTTGCGGAAGGCCTCGATGACCTCCCCCTCGAACTCGATCTTGTCTTCCTTGCCTGCGATCTCAGCTCCTCAATGAATTCCCGCGCCGCAGACGAAAGCCCACGGCGCGGGAAGCTCGTTTCGGTCTTACCCGACGAGGACGACGTTCGTCGCCTCCGGGCCCTTCTCGCCCTCGCGGGGCTCGTATTCGACCTTCGCGTTCTCGGTCAGGGTCTTGAACCCGTCGCCCGAGATGTTCGAGAAGTGCACGAAGAGATCCTTACCGCCGTCTTCCGGCGTGATGAATCCGTACCCCTTCGCGTCGTTGAACCACTTCACGGTTCCGGTTGCCATCTAATTCCACCTCCCTTACCACTCACGAACACGCACAAGGAGGCGGAGCGCCACCGGTACACGTTCTATTGCCTGGCGGATTCTAGCGCGGACGGTCTGCATCCTGCAGAAACGCTGCAAACGCACCCGCGGAGCCCGCGACGACGAGCACCGCCCAGATCTCGAGAACCACGTCGACGATCCGGCCCGAGCCCGTGAGCGGATTCTTGATTTGAGACGAGACCGTCAGTAACTGCACGGTCGTGAAGAAGAGAGCGTCGCGCCAGCTGTGGATGTCAGTGTCCTGCGCGTTCCGCTCGGCGAAGTAGATAAGGACGGTGCAGACGGCGTCGAGCGCGAGCGTCGCGATGAGGATGAACAGGAGACGCGCGACCAGCCGGCGGTGATGCGACTGCCAGCCCCGTAGGCTCTGGAGCTCTTCGCGGAGCACGGTCGAAGTGTCCACTGCCCGACGGACGGTAAATGGAGCCCGGAGCGAAGCTACGGGGCTAGCTCCTATGTCCACTCACTTACCCTGACGCCCCAGGTGTCCGGAAGGACGTAGCCCTCTGGGAACGGGTCGCTCGGGTCGATCAGCACCTGCGTGACGCCCGTGATCCAGGCGCTGCCGCGGATCGCCGGCACGATCGCCGGGCGGTCGCCGACGCGCGTCTCCTCGACGATTCGGCCCTCGAAGGTCGAGCCGATCGCCGGGTCACCTCGCCGACGCCGCGCCAGGGCTCGGCGATCTGGACGATGCTGACGCCGGCGATCGCGGGATTCTCCGGATGGGCGCACTCGAGCTGCTCGCGCGCCGCGGCACGGCGCCTCGCCGGCGAGCGATAGGTCGCGCGCCTCCTCGGCACGAGCTTGAAGCCGAGCGCCTTCGCGTCGGCGATCGCGTACCACATGCCGCCGTAGGCGACGTCGACCGCGATCCGGCCGAAGCCCTCGACCTCCAGCTCCGCGTCGAGCTGCCCGACGAAGCAGGCGACGTTCGTGAACTCGACGCTCTCGCACTTGCCGTCACAACAGGCCGCGCGTGCCTCGACGACTCCGCCGGGCGCCTCGAGCCGGACGACCGTCTCGGGCTCGCGCATCTCGACCATCCCCGTCTCGAGTAGCACCGTGGTCGTGCAGATCGTGTTCGATCCAGACATGGCCGAGTACTCGGTCGGCTCCATGATGATGAAGCCGGCGTCGCAGTCGTCCCGCGTCGCCGGCACGACGAGATTGGCGTGGCACGCGACGCTCCCGCGTGGCTCGCGCAGGAGGACTTTGCGCAGCCAGTCGCCGTCGCGCCGCAGCGACTCCATCTGCCCGAAGACGGTCGCCCCGGGCGGGGGCAGGACGCCGCCGACAATCACGTTCCCGATCTCGCCGCCGGCGTGGCAGCCGACCACGGTCAACGTCCGTCCGGCCCGCATCTTGGCGACGATACGGAACTGCGAGACTGCGGGCGTGACCGAGCTGGCTGCGTTCCTCGGCGTGTCGGCGATCGTGATCGTCACGCCCGGTCCCGACACGGCGCTCACGATCCGGAGCTCGCTGCTCGGAGGCCGCCGCGCGGGCATCTTCACGGCGCTCGGCGTCTCCAGTGGACAAGCGATCTGGACAATCGCCTCCGCGGTCGGGATCGCCGCCCTGCTCGCGGCTTCCGAGCCCGCGTTCCTCGCGGTCAGGATCGCGGGCGCCGCATACCTGATCTGGCTCGGGATCCAGGCGCTCGTCGCAGCCGTTCGCGGCCGGAGGAATGAGACCCAGCCCCGGCGATCGCGGCCGCTCGAGCCGCGTCGAGCCTTCCGCCAGGGCCAGCTGAGCAACCTCGGCAACCCGAAGATGGCCGCCTTCTTCCCGAGCCTGCTCCCGCAGTTCGCGCACTCGTTCACGGCGCTGCTCGCGCTCGGCTTCGTGTTCAGCCTGATGACGCTCGTCTGGCTGACGGCGTACGCGATCGCGGTCGCCCGCGCCGGCGACTTCCTCAGCCGCTCGTGGGTGAAGCGCGCGATCGAGGCGCTCACCGGGGCCGTGCTCGTCGCGCTCGGGCTCAGACTCGCGACCGAGCGACGCTGACTTGGACGCAGCGCCGCCTCGCCCACCGGCGATCTACTCACCTGCGCCGCGTGAGGTCTCGTTCGGGCGCATCGAAGGCCGCATGGCGCGGGGCACGCACGAGATCCGGGTGCGAGTCGACGGGCGCCTCGTCGCGACGAAGACCCTGAGGCGTCCCCGGTTCGCGCTCGTCGTCCCGCTTCCCGCGCATGACGTGACGATCCGGGTCAGCGCGGTCGACCGGCGCGGCCGGCACGCGTCCACGCTCGTCGGCCCCGTGTTCGGCCTGCCGCCTGGAGGCGCGCCCTACGCCGGTCCGATCCCCGCGCTGCGCGGGTACGAGGAAGCGGCCCTCGCCCGCACGGTCCGCTCGCTGGGCCGCCGCTTCCCGGGGATCTGCGGCCTCTTCGTCCAGGACCTCCGCACGGGAGCCGGCGCGGCCTGGAACGCGCGCGCCCGTTTTCCCGCCGCCTCGACCCTGAAGCTCGCGATCGCCGTCGAGTTGATGCGCGAGCTGCGCGGTGTCCCGCCGCCAGGATCCCGCCTGGCCGCGCTCCTCTGGCGAATGCTCGTCTACTCGGACGACCGCTCCGCGAACGGGCTGCTCGAGGTGCTCGGCGGCTCGACCTCCGGCGGGTCCGCGCGCGTGAACTCGATGCTGCGGGCGCTCGGCCTCGCCGACAGCGACATGTACGGCGGCTACCTGATCGAGGACTCGCTCGTCCGCTCGGCGATCCCACTCGAGATCAGCGGACGGCCGTCGTTCATCGGCAAGGCGACGACCGCCTGGGACCTCGCCCGGCTCGAGCGCGCGCTCCACCTGGCCGCGGGAGCCCGGGGCGCCCTGATCTGGCGCTTCCGAGGCGCGTTCACGCCGGCCGATGCGCGCTACCTGCTGTACCTGCTCGCGCACTCGCGAACCCGCGGCGGCCTGAATGGAGCCCGCGGCAGCGCGACCGTGCTCCACAAGGCGGGCTGGATCACGAAGGCGCGCCACGACAGCGGCCTGCTCTACACCGACAGCGGCGCCTTCGTCGTCACCGTGCTGACGT
>VAXT01000226.1 GCA_005883245.1 Actinomycetota bacterium
GCCGCCGCTGCCCGTCCTCCTGCCGGCGGCCCGTGTGGCTTAACACCGTGCCAGCGGCATACGAACACGCAGCGACGCGCCAGGAACGCGAGAGGTAAGGGAACCTTGTCCACCAGTCCGGTGTAAGAACGACAAGTGGTGAGCCGGCCACCTGAAGAGAGTGAGCTCGTCGAGCGGGCTCGCCGCGGAGACGAAGGCGCCTATGAGGAGCTCGTACGTGCACACCAAGGGATCGCGTTTCGCACCGCGTTCGTCATCGCGGGCGATGCGAGCGATGCCGAGGAGGCCGCGCAGGACGGGTTCGTCAAGGCGTACCGGGCGCTGGGGCGCTTTCGCCGGGGCTCCCCGTTTCGGCCCTGGCTGCTCCGGATCGTCGCCAATGAGGCTCGCAACCGCCGCCGTTCCGCCGGGCGTCGCGCAGCCCTCTCGCTGCGTGCCGCGGCCGACGAATCCTCGGGGGGCGCGGCTCCGTCCCCCGAGGGCGTCCTACTCGAAGGCGAGGAGCGCGAGCGGCTGCTCGCGGCCCTCAACGACCTGCGAGAGGAGGAGCGTCTCGTGATCGCGTGCCGCTTCTTCCTCGAGCTCTCGGAGGATGAGACGGCCGCGGCGCTCGACGTCCGTCTGGGCACGGTCAAGTCGCGCACCTCGCGGGCGCTCGCGCATCTCAGGGAGTCCTATGGCTGAGCTCGAGACCGCACTTCGCGCGCTCGGCCGGGACGTCGCGTTCCCGCCGACCCCGGATATGGCGTCGGCCGTCCGCGCACGCCTCGAGCGGCCCCGGTTCTGGCGCCGGCCCGTCGCGATCGCTGTCGCAGTCGTCGTCGTGGCTGCGATCGCCGCCGCGTTCGCCGTTCCCCAATCGCGCTCGGCGATCCTCGACTGGCTCGGCCTGCGGAACGTCAGCGTGGTTCGCGTCGACAAACTGCCCGTGGTGCCGGCTAACGGCCGGCTCGACCTGGGCCGGCGCGTCACCCTCGAGGAGGCCAGGCGCCGCGCCTCCTGGTTGCGCGTCCCGGACAGCGAGCCGGACAGCGTCTGGGTGAACGAGTCGCTCCCCGGCGGCAAGGTCTCCCTCCTTTGGGGGACGCCGTTCAACGTGCGCCTGCTCCTCACGGAGTTCACCGGGCGGACCTACATCGAGAAGATCATCCAGGGCGACACGCAGGTCGAGCGGGTCGGGATCGGCGACGGGGGAGCGTGGTTCCAGGGCCCGCACGTGGTCGTCTTCCAGGACCGCGACGGCCGCTTCCGCGAGAGCCATGGACGCCTGGTCGGGAACACGCTCGTCTGGCAGGTGGGCAGCGTCACGCTACGGCTCGAGGGCGGCCTCACGAGAGACGAAGCGCTCCGGATCGCACGCACCGCCTCGTAAAGCTTTTGTGAAAAGTCGAAATCACCCCCTATAGGGAGATCCCCTTCCGTCGTCTGACCGAACAATGAGGGCAATCGGCGAGAAAGGACAGCGTGGCGGTCACTGACATCACCTTGGCAGATCCCACCGAGATGGAGCGCATCGAGCGGTGGCGAGCGGAAGAGCTCGAGCGAGCCGGGTACGAGCCGCGCGCAGCTGGTCGACTTGCGGTGCGACACGATGTTGATCTGCATGTCGCGGTCGACCTGCTCGAGCGTGGCTGCCCTACGGATCTAGCCCTCAGGATTCTTCTCTAGCCCTCACTGGACTCACTGAGGTTCGCACCGCTCCGCGGTGCTCACTTTTTCGGCTTGAGCCGAAAAAGGCCCTCAGAATCCTGCTCTAGCGAGCAGGCATCCAGCTGTCACGGCAGAATCCCTGCTCGTGATCGCCTCGATTCCCTCCCCGCGCACGGGCACGATCGACGTCGGTCCGCTCGTGCTGCACATGTACGGGCTGATGCTCCTGGTCGCGATCGCGGGCTGCGTCGCCCTCACCGGAGTCCGCTGGGTCAACCGCGGCGGTGACTGGGATCTCATTTTCCGCGTCGCCGTGTGGGGCGTCGCGGCCGGAATCGTGGGCGCGCGCCTCTACCACGACCTCACGAGCTGGAACGAGGTGCCCGACCCGAAGTGGAAGGGCGCGTTCGAGGTCTGGAAAGGCGGCCTCGGGGTCTGGGGCGGCATCTTCCTGGGCTGTGTCGTCGGGGCGATCGTCGTCAAGCGGTCCGGCGAGAGCGTCACCAAGATGATGGATGCAGTGGCGCCCGGCTTGCTCCTCGCTCAGGGCGTGGGACGGATCGGCAACTGGTTCAACCAGGAGCTGTACGGGAAGCCGACCGACCGGCCGTGGGGGCTCATCTACGACCTGTCGATGGTCGGGGTGCTGCTGCTGATCGACTGGCGCTGGCGGATCCGCGCGCCCGGGCTGTTCGCGCTCTACGTCTCCTTCTACACGTTCGGGCGGTTCTTCGAGGAGCTGCTGCGGATCGACCCGGCGCACCACATCGCAGGACTGCGGCTGAACGCGTGGGTGTCGCTGATCCTGTTCGTGCTGTCGACGGCGTTTTTCATCTGGTGGCAGTTCTTCGGCGGCAAATTGAGGTCGTGGCGGCGCAAGCCCTCGGAGGAGGACGGTGACCGCGGGCCGAAGATGGCCATTCCACGTGGCCGCGTCCGACCCGGAAACTAGCGTTCTGCTCGCCATGACCGTTCGCGAGCTCGAGCTCGACCTCGATGCATTCGAGGGCCCTTTCGACCTGCTCCTGACCCTGGTATTGCGGGAGGAGCTGCCGCTCGTCGGGGTCGACGTGGCGGGGATCGTGCTCGCGTTCGTGGAGCGGCTCGCCGAGCGGGAAGAGCTCGACCTGGATGCGTGCGGCGAGTTCCTCGTCCTGGTCGCGGCGCTGCTCGAGCTGAAGGCGCGCGGCCTCCTTGCGGGCGAAGCCGATCTCGAGGATCTCGAGCCCGGCGAGGCGGCCGAGGAGCTGGCTCGGCGGCTCGAGGAGTACCGGCGGATCAAGGGGGCGGCCGAGTGGCTGGCCGAACGGCTGGCGTCGGAACGCGACCGGTTCTTCCGCCTCGGGCCTGCTCCGCTGGCGCCTCGTGGGGAACGGCGGCTCGCGGAGCAGGATCCGGCCGCCTTGGCGGCGTTGCTGCAGGCGCTGGTCGCAGAGCCGCCGGAGGTGTCGTTGGCTCATCTCGAGCTGCGTTTCCCGCCCGTTTCGCGCTTCCTGGAGCAGTTCCGGGCGGTGCTCGGGCGGCGCGCACGCTTTGACTTCGATCACGAGGTCGGGGGCCTGACGCGCGTCGAGCAGGCCGTTGCGTTTCTTGCGCTGCTCGAGCTGCGGCGTGCGGGCGAGATCAGGCTCGAGCAGGCGGCGCCGTTCGCCCCGATTCGCGTGTCCCGCGAGGTCGTCGACGAGGAGGTCTCATGGAACGCCCGCTCCGCCTGATTCAGGCGAACCCCCTCGACTCGCTCGCGCGGGCGATCGAGGCGCTGCTCGTGGTCGCGTCGCAGCCGTTGTCGGTGGGCGCGCTCGTGGAGGCGTGCGGCGACGAGGCGGAGCGCATCGAGACGGCGCTCGGGTTGCTCGGGGAGCGCTATCGCGAGGGGCGAAGCGGGATCGTGCTCGAGCAAGTCGCGGGCGGTTGGGCTTTTCGCGCGTCTCGTGATGCGGCCGAGGCGTGCGGGCGGCTCTTCGAGCGGCCCGTCGAGCGGAACCTGTCGCAGGCGGCGCTCGAGACGCTGGCCGTCGTGGCGTACCTCGGGCCGTGCTCGCGGCCGGACATCGCGCGCTGGCGAGGTGTGGCGGTCGACTCGGTCGTCGCAGGCCTCGTCGAGCGCGGGCTGATCGCAGAGGCGGGCCGCGGCGACCTGGGCGCGGTGCGGTATCGCGTGACGCCGTTGTTCGAGCGCGTCTTCGGCCTCGAGAGCCTCGCGGCGCTGCCGCGGCTGGACGACTTCGGCGGCGACGCGGACGAGCTTCGCGGCCGGCTCGAGTCGCTCGCCGAGCGCCGGCCCGCCTAGGCGCCGATCACGCTCACTTCATGAAAGACGATCCAGTGCAGCCGCCTGCCGCGAGGTGCTTTCTGACCGACCCGTGACTGCCCGGGGAGCGTCGAGCGAGCGTGCGAATACAGACACAAGCGGTATCGCCTCTCCGCCGCACGAAGTCCCAGCTGCGACCCACAGTCCACTTGGTTGCCGACCTCTCCGAAACCTTCTGGTGCGCGAGAGCGGTTCTCGCCCCCGGTGCTGAGGACGAGGGCCACGACCAGAGCCGTTAGCAGACAGACACGTAGAAGGGCCGCTGCTCTGGGGATGCGCGCCATCCCGCCCACCTTACGCTCTCAAGACTGGTACCCCGATGCGATCCTAATCGGGAAGTCCGTACGCGTGGGTGACGGAACCGTGGCAAGAATGAAACTTCCGAGATGCGCCTGAACGCCTACCTCGCGCGCACCGGGGTCGCCTCCCGGCGGGGCGCGGACGAGCTCATCAAGCGCGGCCGCATCCGCGTCAACGGCGTCACCGCCGGCCTCAGCACCTACGTCAAGGAAGGCGACGTCGTCGACCTCGACGGGCGGCTCCTCCTGCCGCAGGCGCTTGCGTACGTCCTCCTGCACAAGCCGGCGGGCGTCGTCACGACCGCGAGCGACCCTCACGGGCGGCCCACGGTCGTCGGGCTCGTCGAGCACGACTCACGCGTCGTCCCCGTCGGCCGGCTGGACGCGGACACGACCGGCGCGCTCCTGCTCACGAACGACGGCGAGCTCGCGCAGCTCGACGACGGCCCCACGGCGCCCGCCCAAGCGCGAAGACTTGGCCCGTCACTCGTCGAGCTCTCGATCCACGAAGGCCGCAAGCATCAGGTCAAGCGCATGCTCGAGGCCGTCGGGCATCCCGTCACGCGCCTGCACCGCAGCCGCTACGCGGGGCTCACGGTCGACGGCATCGAGCGAGGTCGCTGGCGAGAGCTCACCGATGACGAGGTCGCGTCGGTCCGCGAGCTCACTCGTAGAACGTGAGCACCGCGAGCACGATGTAGATCGCGACCAGAGCCCAGCCCTCGAATGCGACCGCCTCGCCGTCGCCCGTGATCTGCCAGACCGCGATCGCCGTCAGCGCGAGCGCGCCGATGTAGACGGGCGAGAGCACGAACGTCAGCCGGTGCTCGAAGAAGAGCGACATCAGCACGAGCAAGGGAAACAGGAAGGCGGCGATCTGCGCGACCGAGTTCTTGATCACCGAGATCGCGAGATCGGAGCGGCCCTTCGCGGCGAGCGTGATCCCGACGATGTTCTCGACAGCGTTGCCCGCGATCCCGACGACCACGATCCCCGTGAACGCCTTCGAGATGCCAAGGGCTGCGACGGCCGGGTCGAGTGCGTCGACGAACCAGTCCGATACCAACGCCGCGCCCACGCCCGCGACCGCGAGCACGACGAGCCCGGTCGCGAACGAGAACGGAACGTGCGCGCCCTCCTCGAGCGCGGGCTCGCCCCGATCGCTCCGCAGGTAGCTCAAGAGCCAGACGGCGTAGACCGCCAGCAAACACACAGCGCCGACGGCCGAGATCGCGACGGCGTGCTGGCTCGCGCGATCGCCGACCGTGTCCGAGAGCCCGAGCAGGACGATGATGAACACCGTCAGCAGCAGCAGCGTCGCCGTGTCGTTCGGCAGCCGCTTCCGGAACCGCATCACACCGTCCCGTGCAGTGAGCGAGCCGGCCACGATCGAGAGGCCGAGCACGAGCAGCGCGTTCGCGAACAGCGAGCCGAGGATCGACGTCTGCGCCACCACCACCTCGCCGGCCGCGAGCGCGAACAGGACGACGAACAGTTCTGGCAGGTTCCCGAGCGTCGACTGCAATACGCCCGTCAGCGCGGGGCCGAACCGCGAGCCGACCGTCTCGGTCGCGATCCCGATCACCCAGGCGAGCCCGGCCAGCGCCCCCGCGGCGACGAGGAAAACGGCGACCGGAGAGACGTCCGCGAAGTGAAGCGCGCCGGCAACGACGCACAGCCCGAGGATTCCAGCGAAAAGCCCTGCCGTCCGCCCGCTAAGGCCGAACAAAGCCCATGCGCTCGTACATCGTCTCGAGCACCGGCGCGCTCGCCTCGCGGGCCTTGTCTGCACCCTGCGCGAGCATCCGGCGCAGCTCGCCCTCGTCCGCGCGCAGGGCGTTGTAGCGCTCCTGGATTGGGGCGAGCAACTCGACGACGGCCTCGGCGACGCCTTCCTTGAACGCGCCGTAACCCTGCCCGTCGAACTGCGCCTCGATCTCGGGTATCGAGCGCTCGCTCATGACCGCCATGATCTCGATCAGGTTCGAAACGCCCGGTTTCGTCTCAGGAGCGTGGCGAACGTCGGTACCCGAGTCGGTGACCGCGCTTTTGAACTTCTTCCGCAGCTCATCCGGCGCATCGATCATTCGGACGACCCCCGCCGGCACGCCCCGCGTCGTGGACATCAGCCGCTCGGGCTCCTGAAGATTCTTGACGCGCGCACCTAGTT
>VAXT01000014.1 GCA_005883245.1 Actinomycetota bacterium
CGGCGACGCGCGTGCAGGAAGTGCTCCAGCGCTACAAGGACCTCCAGGACATCATCGCGATCCTCGGCATGGACGAACTGACCGACGAGGACAAGCTGACCGTGACCCGGGCGCGGAAGATCCAGCGCTTCCTCTCGCAGCCGAACTTCGTCGCGGAGCAGTTCACCGGTATCAAGGGCGAGTACGTGCCGCTCGAGGAGACGATCAAGGGCTTCACCGAGATTCTCGATGGCAAGCACGACGAGCTTACCGAGCAGGCCTTTTACATGGTCGGGTCGATCGAGCAAGCCGTCGCGAAGGGGCGCGGCGACAAGGCGGACGACGAGCCTGAGGCCGAGGAAGAGCCCGAGCGCGAGCCGGAGCCCGAGCCAGTCTCGGCGTAGATGGCCACCTTCGACGTCTCGCTCGTCACGCCCGACGGGCCTGTCTTCGAGGGCGAGGTCGAGATGCTGATCGTGCCCGGCGCGGACGGTGAGATCGGCGTCCTGGGACGCCACGCTCCGCTGATCGCCATGCTCAAGGCCGGCTCGACGCGTGTGCACGTTAAGCGGGACGGCGAGGTGCACGAGTTCGCGACCGGGCCCGGGTTCTTCAAGGTCGAGCAGGATCGGGCGCTCGCCCTGGTCGACGACGCCGTCGATGCAAAGCACATCGACGATGCCCGAGCGCGGGAGCAGCTCGAGGCGGGACAGGCCGAGCTGGAGCGCATCGAGCGCGGCGAGTCGGACGCGGATCGCTGGCAGATCGAGCAGCGCATCAAGCACGCCGAGAATCAGTTGACGGTGGCCGGCCGGGGATGAGGGTCGCGGGCGCCGACGAGATCGATCGCGGCTGATAGGCTCGCGCTACCTGGAAAGCTTTGAACGGCAGCTTGGCGACCAGGGTTACCAAAAACGCCTAAAGAGCCAGGAGCGAAGCGCTCCCGACCTCTTCAGGCGGGAGCGTTTGTCGTGAAGGAGGCGCAATTGCAGGCATTTGCACCGGGCATCTATCCCCGTTCCGAGGAGCTCGTCCAGGCGACGCGCGACCTCGATCGGGCCCGGACGAGCCAGGAGGCGGTCGACGCCCAGGTCGAGCGCGATCTCGCGGAGCTGGTCTCCGTCCAGCAGGCCGCGGGGCTCGATCTCCTCGCGGACGGAATGCTCCGCTGGCAGGACGTCTTCCGGCCGCTCGTCGAGGCTGCGGACGGCCTGGAGAAGGGCGCGCTGACGCGCTTCCTCGACACGAACACCTTCTACCGCGCTCCGAGCGCCGCCACCGCGACGCCGGCGCTCTCCCAGCCGCTGAACGGCGGTTACATCGCGCCGCTGCCCGGCCCACGCCTGGTGACGCTCCCGTCGCCGTTCGCTCTGGCCCATGGCACGGGCACCGAGCCGGGCACGCTGGCGGAAGGAGTCCTCAAGCCGCAGATCGATGCGCTTGACGCCGAGCTGGTCGTGCTCGAGGAGCCGTTCCTCGCGCGGGCGGAAGACGGCGGCGTGGAAAAGCTCGCAGACGCGCTCGAGAAGCTGAGCGGCGGCCCGAAGCTCGCCCTGTGGGTCACCTTCGGGAGCGCCGAGCAGCTGTTCGAGCAGGGGCTCGCCAACCTGCCCGTGGACGCGATCGGGGTCGATTTCTTCGCCACGAAGGCGAACGCCGTGCCCGAGGGCTTCGACAAGGCGCTGCTGGCGGGGGTCCTCGATGCGCGGAGCTCGGTGCTCGAGGAGCCCGGCGAGATCGCGGCGTTCGTCGGACAGCTCAGTGCGCGGGGCGTCGAGGAGATCGCGCTCGTCCCGAACGGTGATCTTCAGTACGTTTCCGAGGCGGTCGCGCGCGAGAAGCTGGCGCGGCTCGGACAGGCGAAGACGGAGGCTTTGGCATGAGCTCGAACGGTGAGATCAAGTTCTTGACGCATGAGGTGGGGTCGCTCGCGAAGCCGCCGTGGCTCGTCAAGACCTCGGCGGGCAAGCCGCTCAAGGAGAGCGACATCGAGCACGCGAAGAGCTGGGGCGAGAGGCTCGAGGTCGACGGGCACGAGCAGCTCGTCGAACTCCTGCGCCAGGACGAGCGCGACCCGGACGAGATCGCGCGCTGGTCGAGCCGCTACTGCATGCGCCTCCAGGAATCGGCCGGAGTCGACTGGATCTGGGACGGCGAGCAGCAGCGGAGCGAGATGTACGCATGGGCGATCGCGCACTCGAACGGCTTCGAGCCGCGCGGGACGATCCGCTCCTTCGACAACAAGTACTACTCGAAGTCGGCCGCCGTCGGCCCGGTGTCGCTCGGCGAGCCGTACCACAACGCTGAGTTCTCGTTCCTCAAGTCGGCCGCGGAGCACGAGCTGAAGATCCCGATCACGGGCGCCTACACCCTCGCGGTCTGGTCGTACGACGAGCACCACCTGCCGAAGGCGGGCCGGCTCGGAGGAGGCTTGTCCCGAAAGGACGAGGTCGACGCGCGTCGGGAGCTGACGCTCGACATCGCCCGCAACATCATCCGGCCGAACCTCGAGGCGCTGATCGCGCTCGGCGCGACGTGGATCCAGATCGACGAGCCGGGCGCGTCGACCGAGGAGGACGAGCTCGACATCTTCGTCGAGAGCTTCAACGTCTCGGTCGAGGGGCTCGAGGGCTGCACGTTCTCGACGCACCTCTGCTTCTCGGACTACAACCTGTTCTTTCCGGCGATCGAGGGCATGGCCGGCTGCCGGCAGTACTGCGTCGGGTTCGCCAACTACGATTCGACCGAGCTGGGAACGTCCGGAGCAGACAGGCCCGGCTACGAGGTGATCTCGAAGTGGCGCGACCTTACGTACGAGCCGATCCTCGGCCTCGGCGTGACGGACATCCACACGGACTTCATCGAGTCGCCCGAGCTCGTCCGCGACCGGATCCTGTACGCGGTCGACGTCTTCGGCGACCCGGCTCGGATCCACGTGTGCCCGGACTGCGGGCTGCGGACTCGAAGCTGGGACGTGGCCTACGAGAAGCTCAGGAACATGGTCGAGGGCACCCGGCTGGCCGAGGAGTCGCTGAACAGAGCACACGCGGGGGCGAGCTCCACGTAACAGCCCGTCACAAGGAGCGGCAGGAAGCGTCCGGGAACCGGTCGAACTAGCCGCATAGTCGGGTATCCTGCCCCTGCGGACGCCGGGATCGGCGTTCGCGTCTTTTTCAGAACCGTGCGGACCACTCTCAAGCGAGGAATCGGCCGAACAGCAGTCGGAAATGGCAACGGCCACGCCGTCCTGCCGCCCGGCGCGCTGTCGCCGATGACGCACTACCGCTGGCCGGAGCGCCGCCGCGGGGCGCTGCGCACGGTCGGGCTGATCCTGTTCATCCTCGTCGCGCTCGTGTCCGCGGTCGTCGCCGGAGTCGCGGGCGGCGCGTACATCTACACGGACGAGAACGCGCATGCGTTCGCTCCGCGCAGCGTGCAGACGCAACGGGCAGCGAAGAGCCTCAACATCCCGACGGCGGGCGCGCCGGCCAACGCCCTCGTCATCGGCTACGACCACCGGCCCGAGGACGGGAACTCCCCTTCGCGCTCGGACACTGTGATGCTGCTCCGAGCAGACCCGACCACGAACACGATCTCGATGCTCTCGTTCCCGCGCGACCTGATCGTGAACGGCCGCTGCCCGGACGGGCGCACGTACACGGGCCGCATCAACGAGGCCTACTCCTATTGCGGGCCGGCCGGGACACTCGAAACCGTGCGCTCGTTGACCGGCCTCCCGATCCACTACCTGATCACGGTCAACTTCCAGGGGTTCCGGGACATCGTCAACAAGCTCGGCGGCGTCTGGATGGACGTCGACCGCCGCTACTACAACCCCCAAGGCGGCGTGTACGCGACGATCAACCTCTGGCCCGGCTACCAGAAGGTCGTCGGCTGGCAGGCGCTCGACTTCGTGCGCTACCGACACACGGACTCTGACCTCTTCCGCCTCGCGCGCCAGCAGCTCTTCGTCAAGTCCGTGAAGCAGGCGGTCAACGCGCGCTGGAAGAACCCGAAGACGGTTCCGAAGCTGCTGGGGGTGATGCGGGACAACGTCGAGGTCGGCCAGAAGAAGGGCGAGCTGTCCGGCAAGGACCTGGCCAGTTACGCGTTCTTCGCCTACGGCCTCCCGTCGGGGAACTTCAACCAGGTGAAGATCGAGGGCCTGACCGGGACGAACGAGCTGAGCACCGACCCGTCCAACATCTCGGCTGCGGTCCAGGAGTTCCTCCACCCGGACGTCGAGGCGCCGCAGAAGGCGACCGCGACGGCTCTCGGACGCAAGCTCAAGTCGAAGAACGGCCCGAATGCGAGGAATATCTCGGTCGTCGTCCTGAACGGGAACGGCAAGCCGGGAGTGGCGGCCAACACGAGCTACCTGCTCGGCCAGAAGGGCTACCGCGTGCTCGGGCCGCCGCAGGGCTTCCAGGCGAACGCGCCGAAGCGGGTGTTCCGGACGAAGATCTACTACAACGGCAAGGCGAAGGCGAAGCGCGCCGCCGACAAGGTCTCGGGCCTGTTCAACTCGTCGGACGTGGCGCCGCTTCCGAAGAACCAGGCGCTCCAGGTCCTCGACAACGGCGCACTCGTGCTCGTGGTCGTCGGCCAGACGTTCACCGGCGAGCTGACGCCCACGCCGATCGACCGCACGCCTGCGCGCCAGGCACCGTCCGTGCGGCCGGGGAAGGCGGACATGCTCCCGGTCGTGCGCCAGGCCGCCGCGTGGAAGGTCGGCTTCCCGCTCCAGATCCCGACGGTGCTCGAGCGGACGTCGGCGCTCTCGACCGAGACGCCGTACCGCGTCTACAAGCTCGACGACTCGAAAACGGTCCGCTTCACGTTCGCGAAGAGCGGCAACGAGTACTGGGGCATCCAGGAGACCGACTGGAACGACGCGCCCGCGCTCGCGGACAAGAACCTGAGCCAGGTGATCGGCGGGCGGCAGTACGACCTCTACTTCAACGGGCCGCACCTGCACATGGTCGTGCTCAGAGCCGGCGGTGCGAGCTACTGGGTCGTGAACACGCTCCTCGATTCGATGTCGAACGAGACGATGCTCGCGATCGCGAAGGGCCTCAGGCCCCTCCACAAGTAGAGTCGGCCGCGTGAGCGCGGAGAAGCCGCCCCTCGGCGTCTTCGGGGCCGGGTGGGTCGGCCTCGTCACGGGCGCCTGCTTTGCCGACCTCGGCCACAGGGTCGTTGTCCGGGACGTCGTCGCGGAGAAGATCGAGGCGCTCCGGGCGGGTCGCGTCCCGTTTCACGAGCCCGGCCTCGCCGAGCTGGTCGACCGCAACCGCGACCGGCTGACGTTCACGCTCGACGCCGACGAGCTGAAAGCGGACGCGCGCATCTTCTTCTCGTGCGTCGACACTCCGCCGCTGCCTTCGGGGGAGGCGAATCTGGCGCCGGTCTGGTCGGTGGTCGAGGATCTGGGCGCGCCCGAGGGCGCGACGCTCGTGATGAAGAGCACCGTGCCGGTCGGAACCGGCGAGCGGATCAGCGCCGAGCTCGGCGAGCGCATCGGCTACGTCTCGAACCCGGAGTTCCTCTCCGAGGGGCGCGGGATCGAGGACTTCAGGCACCCAGATCGGATCGTGATCGGATCGGCCGGCGACGAGCACGGCGATCGCGTGGCTGCGCTCTACGAGGGTTTCGAGGCGCCCCTCGTGCGGACGAGCGTCCCTTCGGCGGAGATGATCAAGCTCGCCTCG
Organism: Actinomycetota bacterium; assembly: GCA_005883245.1. Taxonomy (GTDB): domain Bacteria; phylum Actinomycetota; class Thermoleophilia; order Gaiellales; family Gaiellaceae; genus VAXT01. Next base: position 5,691 of record VAXT01000014.1, read on the forward strand.
AACGCGTTCCTGGCGACGCGGATCAGCTTCATCAACGAGATCGCGAACGTGTCCGAGGCGGTCGGGGCCGACATCGACGAGGTCGCCAAGGGGATGGGCCTGGACAAGCGGATCGGCACGAGCTACCTGCGCCCGGGCGTGGGCTACGGAGGCTCCTGCTACCCGAAGGACGTCCCGTTCCTGAAGCTGCTCGCCGGGAGCAGCGGCTACCACTTCCAGCTCCTGACCGCCGTCATCGAGGTCAACGAGCTCCAGAAGCGGCGCGTCGTCGCGAAGCTGAAGAAGCACCTCGGCGCGCTGCCCGGGAAGACCGTCGCGCTCCTCGGGCTCGCCTTCAAGCCGAACACGGACGACATGCGGGACGCGCCGTCGATCGTGCTCGCCGCGCGCCTGCGGGCCGAGGGTGCCGAGGTGCGAGCGTGGGACCCGCTGGTCACGGGCCATCCCGAGCTGGACGGGGTCGCGATCGTCCCGTCTGTCGCCGAAGCGGTGCGCGACGCCGACGCCGCCGTGATCGTGACCGAGTGGCCCGAGCTGCAGGCGCTCGCCTCGACCGAGGTGCGCGACGCGATGCGGACGCCGCTGATCGTCGACGGCCGGAACCTGCTGGACGCCGACGCGGCCCGCGCGGCCGGGTTCGCCTACGAGGGCATAGGCCGAGCCTGAGAGAATCGGCAGGTGGAAGCAGTTCTCATCGCCGGCGGAAGGGCCGAGCGACTCGGTGACGCGGCCGAGGGTCGTCCGAAGCCCCTCGTCCCGATCGCGGGCCGGCCGCTGGCCGCGTATCAGGTGTCCCAGCTCGAGGCTGTCGGGGTTATGCGCGTGATCGTCAGCTGCTCGGCCGGGCAGGAGGATGCCTTCCGGGAAGAGCTCGGTGGAATCGGTCCGGACGTCGTGACCGTCGGTGAGCCCGAGCCGCTGGGGCGTGGGGGAGGGCTCCGTCTCGCCCTCCAGGCGCGGCAGGAGAGCGGTCCGCTGTACGTCCTGAACGGCGACGAGCTGATCGACGTCGACCTGGCCGCCCTGCTCGCGGGTCATCGGGACCACGGCGCGGCCGCGACGATCGTCGTCGCACCGCTGCCGACGGCGTTCGGTGTCGTCGACATCGCCGACGACGACCGCGTGAACGGCTTTCAGGACTCGCCCCAGCTCCCCTTCTGGGCCCACGCCGGCGTGAACGTGTTCGACGACGAGGCACTGGCGCGGCTGCCGGAGAGGGGCGACCACGAAACGACGACACTGCCCGAGCTGGCCGCAGAGGGGAAGCTCTACGCCCATCGCCACGCCGGCCTCTGGTTGACCGTGAACACCCCGAAGGACCTGCGCGCCGCGGACGAGCACCTCCGCGCGAACCCCGATTGGCTGACGGAGGCGGCACGAACATGACGGAGCACCTGACCTCTCCGAACTTCGGCGAGCTGTCCGAATTCGGGATCGAGCCGACGAGGGTCGAGAAGCCGTGGGGGCACGAGCTGATCTGGGCCCTGACCGACGACTACTGCGGGAAGATCCTCTTCGTCAAGGCCGGCGAGTCGCTCAGCCTCCAGTTCCACCGCGAGAAGGACGAGTCGTGGCTGATCCACTCCGGGCGCGCGCAGATCGAGATGGGCCACCCCGGGGACAAGACGCCTAACTCCGAGGTCGTCGGGCCCGGGGCCGCGTTCCGCATGCGGCCGGGCACGATCCACCGAGTGCGGGCGCTCGAGGACACGACGATCATCGAGGTCTCGACGCCGCACCTCGAGGACGTCGTCCGCCTCGAGGATCGCTACGGTCGGGTCGAACCTTGACATAACTGTGGTAAGGTGCGCGCCGTGCACGTTGGAGACGCTGCGAAACGAACGGGCTGGTCGCCGAGGATGCTTCGCTATCTCGAGTCGACCGGGCTCGTCGTTCCGGGACGCACCCGCGCGGGCTACCGGTCGTACGGGTTGCGCGAACTGAACCAGCTCCGGTCTCTACGTGAGCTGCGGCGGCGCTTCGGCGTCGACCTCGGCGAGGTCGCGTTCGCCGCACGGCTCAGGCGCGAGCCCGAGCTCCGCGCCGAGCTCGAGACCTGGTTGCACGGTCGCGGCGTGGACGCGCTCGACTGGGAGCAGCGCAAGCACGAGCGGCTGCTCGTCGCATGAGAAATCGACTCGAGGGAGAGGGCTGATGGCCACGACACGACGACACGATGTGAAGGACCTCGCCCTCTCGGGCGAAGGAATCAGGCGGATCGAGTGGGCGGACCGGAACATGCCGGTGCTCCGTGCGATCCGCGAGCGCTTCGAGAGCGAAGAGCCGCTCGCCGGCTACCGCATCTCGGCCTGCCTGCACGTGACCACCGAGACGGCGAACCTCGCGCGCACGCTGAAGGCCGGCGGCGCCGACGTCGTCCTCTGTGCGTCGAACCCGCTGTCGACTCAGGACGACGTGGCCGCAGCGCTGGTCGACGAGTTCGACGTGTCCGTCTTCGCGATCAAGGGCGAGGACAACGACACGTACTACCAGCACATCGAGGCCGCGGTCGACCACAAGCCGCAGATCACGATGGACGACGGCGCTGACGTGATCGGTGTGCTCCACGCGCACCGGCGCGAGCAGCTCGGTGACGTGATCGGCGGTACCGAAGAGACGACGACCGGGGTGATCCGGCTCAAGGCTCTTGAGCGGGACGGCGCCCTCGGCTTCCCGATCGTCGCCGTCAACGAGGCGAACACGAAGCACCTGTTCGACAACCGCTACGGGACCGGCCAGTCGACGATCGACGGGATCGTGCGGGCGACGAACAAGCTGCTTGCCGGATCGAAGTTCGTCGTCGCTGGCTACGGGTGGTGCGGCCGTGGGCTTGCGACCCGCGCCAAGGGCATGGGCGCGCATGTGATCGTCACGGAGGTCGACGCGCTGAAGGCTCTCGAGGCCGTCATGGACGGGTTCGAGGTGCTGCCGATGGCGAAGGCGGCCGAGGTCGGCGACGTCTTCGTGACCGCGACCGGCGACAAGGGCGTCATCCGGCAGGAGCACATGGAGCGGATGAAGGACGGCGCGATCCTCGCCAACACGGGTCACTTCAACGTCGAGATCGACATCCCGGCTCTGCGTGGCCTTGCCTCCGAGAGCCGCGAGGCGCGGCAGTTCGTCGACGAGTTCGTGCTCGCGGACGGGCGGCGCCTCTACCTGCTCGCGGACGGGCGGCTCGTCAACCTCGCCGCCGCAGAGGGTCACCCGGCGCAAGTCATGGACATGTCCTTTGCGAACCAGGCTCTCTCGGCCGAGTTCATCGTCGGCAATGCAGCCTCGCTGGAGCGCAAGGTGTACAACGTGCCGGAGGAGATCGACGCCGAGATCGCGCTTCTCAAGCTGGCGACGATGGGCATCGAGAAGGACGAGCTGACCCCGGAGCAGGAGAAGTACCTGGCCTCCTGGGACGAGGGCACCTAGCCACTGAAGGCGCTCGTCCTTGCCGCGGGGTACGCAACGCGGCTCGGCCCGCTCACCGACTCGATCCCGAAGATGCTGCTGCCGCTCGCGGGGCGGCCCATGCTCGACTACCTGCTCGACAAGATCGGCGAGGTCGGCGAGATCGACGAGGGACCGGATCCATGAAGTGGACGATCTCGACGAGATCCACCTCGTCACGAACGCCCGTTTCGCCGCGGCCCTGCGAGACTGGGCTCCAGAGGACGTGACCGTCCACGATGACGGCACGACCTCCAACGAGGATCGGCTCGGCGCGATCGGCGACATCGCGTTCGCGATCGAGCACGGAGGGCTCGAGGGGCTGGACCTGCTGATCGTCGCCGGCGACAACCTGATCGGCTATTCGCTCGCCGACTTCGTCCACTTCTGGCGTACCAAGGGCGGAAGCGCGCTCGCGGTGCACGAGGTCGCGGAGCGAAGCCTGCTCCGAAACTACGGCGTCGTCGAGCTCGACGCGGACGATCGCGTCGTCGGGCTCGAGGAGAAGCCGACCGACCCGAAGGGCGACCTCGCGGCGACGGCGTCGTACCTCTACCGGGGCGACCACCTGGCGCTGCTGCCGCGCTATTTCGAGGGGGGCAATCCTCCGGACGCTCCCGGCAACTTCACGGCCTGGTTACACACGCGCGAGCCGGTCTTCGGCTATCGCGCGCCCGGCGAATGGCACGACGTCGGCGACCTGGGTCAGCTGCTGGCCGCGGACAACCTCCTCCGTGAGCGAGCGGGGCTCCCGACGCGGTCCGAATATTCACTGAGCTAGCGCGGTTCGGTCACAGAGGCGTCCGTAACGTGGCCGCGTGCTGCTCGACCTCGTGTTCCCGCGGCGCTGCGTCGTCTGCGGCTCGAACGGCGCGGTTCTCTGCTTCGACTGCGAGCAAGGTCTCGAGCGGCTCGGCAAGCCCATGTGCGAGCGCTGCGGCGCGCCGACGGCCTGGCCGGTGGAACGCTGTCGCGAGTGCGCGGGCCGGCGAATCGCGTTTGCCAGAGCGCGCGCGGCCATCGCCTACGACGCGTCGGCGAAACGGCTCGTCGGAGCTTGGAAGGAGCGCGGCCAGCGGAAGCTGGCGGAGGTCGCCGCAGAGCTCGTAGCCCGAGCCGTCGAGCGTCCGAGCGCGTACACGCTGACCTTCGTCCCCGCCGACGAGAACCGCCTGCTCGAGCGCGGCCACAATCCGGCGGAGCGGCTGGCGGCCGCGCTCGGCGCCCGCTGGCAGCTCCCTGTCGTTCCTCTGCTGAGCCGCGCCCCCGGCCGGGCCCCGCAGAAGGGACTGACGCTCGCCGAGCGGCGCCGCAATGTCCGCGGCGCCTTCGCGCCAAGCGGCTCTGTTCCCAACACAATCGTGCTCGTCGACGACGTCTACACGAGCGGCGCCACGGTCTCCGCGGCCGCCACGGCCCTGCGCAAGGGCGGAGCCCGGCGGGTCGAGGTGGTCACATTCGCGCGGGCCGTTCGATAGCGTTTTGGGACGATGCGTCTCCAGGTCAAGGGCCGCAACCTCGAAGTCAGCGAGCAAATCCGCACGTACGCCGAGGAGAAGCTGGGCAAGCTCGACCGGCTCGTCAGCGATCCGACCCGCGTCGAGCTCGAGCTCGCCGTCGAGAAGAACCCGTCGATCGCGGACAACCACGTGGCCGAGGCGACCGTCTGGACGAAGGGGCCCGTCCTGCGGGCGCGGGAGACGTCCGCCGACATGAAGGCGTCGATCGACCAGCTGGTGAGCAAGCTCGAGCGCCAGGTCAAGCGCTATCGCGAGAAGCGGCGCGTCGCCCCGCGCCGGCACGCCCGCGAAGGCGGCGTCGCGGCCGATGCGGCGCCGGTCGAGGTCGAGGAGGACGAGACCACGATCGTCAAGACGAAGCAGTTCGCCGTGACGCCGATGTCGCCCGAGGAAGCGGTCCTCCAGCTCGAGCTCGTCGGCCACGACTTCTTCGTCTTCCGCAACGCCGAGACGGAGACCA
>VAXT01000015.1:0-6481 GCA_005883245.1 Actinomycetota bacterium
TCGTCCAGTAGCCGCACGAGACGCGGATCAGGTTGCGGCCCGGGAGCTCGCGGACAATCACGCCGTCGCCGCGGAGCTTCTCGACGAGCTCGGTCGGGTCGCTCGTCGGGCGGAAGGTGACGAGGCCGGCGTGGTCCGGTTTCGTCACGACCTCGAATCGCTCCTCGAGAGCTGAGCGACACTTCGCGGCCATCTCTGCGGCGCGCTCGAAGCGCCACTCTGGAGCAACGTCCAGTGCCTTCGAGAGACCCGCGAGCGACGGCGTTCCAATCCAGCCGCTGTCGAAGCGCTCCGCGCCTTCCCGCGCGACGTAGGAGCCGTCGGGCCGGTGCTCGGCCTGCGCGAAGTAGCTCGGGAGCGCGACCGGCAGCTCCTCCGGACGTGCGACGACGAGCGCGCCGGTCACGTCCGGCCCGCACAGCCACTTCTGGCACGAGACCGCGTAGTAGTCGAGCGCGCCGACCTCGACCGGGATCGCGCCGGCGGATTGGGCGCCGTCGACGAGAGTCGGGAGCCCGGCCTCGGACTTGACGCGGGCCGGATCGAGCGAGTTCCCGGTCACCCAGGAGACATGCGAGATGGCGATCAGCCGCGTCCGCTCCGTGACGGCCTCAGGGATCCCGTCCTCGGGCGCCGCTACGACTCGCGCACCGGAGGCGTGGAGCGGGCCGATGAGGCCGAAGTGCTCGACGTCGCTTGTGACGATCTCGTCGTCGGGGCCGAGATCGAGGCCGGCGAGCACGATGTTGCAGCCGTCGGTCGTCGACCTCGTCAACGCCACCTGAGCGGGCTCGACCCCAAAGAGGGCGGCGAGCTTCGCACGCACCTCGTCGCGCATGCCCAGAGCCCGCGAGAAGTACGGCTCTCCCCCACGCCCTTCAGCGAGGTCGACGAGCTGCTCCGCGATCATCGCCTCGGCGGCGACTCGCGGGAGCGGCCCGTTGGTGCCGGCGTTCAGGTAGGCGTACTGCTCGAGGACGGGGAAGGCAGCGCGGACCTCCTCGTAGCTGGGCACGGCCTAGTCTAGGCCGGAATGCGCGTGCTCCTCGCCGATCCTCCGGCCTTCACGCCGCCGTACGATCATGCTCTCGCGTCGGCGCTCGCCCGCGCCGGCGCCGAGGTCGAGCTAGTCACTTCGCCGTTCCGCTTCGGCGAGGCGCCCGCCCCGGACGGCTATCGTCGCTCCGAGCTCTTCTACCCGCTCAGCTCGCGCGTCTTCCGCCGCTCGCGGCTGCGCCTCCCGCTGAAGCTGCTCGAGCATCCGGTCGGCCTGGCTCGCCTCAGGCGCCGCAAGGCCGACGTCGTCCACCTCCAGTGGCTGTCCGCTCCGGAGCTCGACGACAGGCTCCTCCGCGTCGACGCGCCGCTCGTCTTCACCGCCCACGACATCCTGCCGCGCCGCACCGCGGGCAAGCGCGACCTCTGGCAGCGCCTGTTCGGCCGGTTCGCGGGCATCGTCGTCCACAGCGAGCGGGCCCGAGACCAGCTGGCGGAGCTCGTCGATCCCGCGCGACTCCACGTGATCCCGCATCCCGTCTTCCCGAGCAACCCGGACCGCCGCGACGACGGCCGGACGCTCCTCTCGCTCGGGATCATCCGCGAGTACAAGGGGCTCGGCGACGCGATCGAGGCGACGAACCGGATCGACGGCGCGCGGCTGCTCGTCGCCGGCGATCCGCTGGAGAGCATCGACGGCTACCGGGCCGCCGCGGGCGACCGGGCGGAATGGCGGCTCGGCTACCTCTCCGACGAGGAGATCGAGCGCGCGCTCGGCGACGCGACGGTCGCGCTGTTCCCGTACCGGCCGGAGATCGACCAGAGCGGGGCGCTGCTGCTCGCGCTCGGGGCCGGCGTCCCAGTGGTCGCGTACGACGTGGGCGGGCTGGGTGAGCCGGTGCGGAGATTCGAGGCGGGTCGCGTCGTGCCGGCAGGCGATGTCGACGCGCTCACCGAGGCCGCCCGAGAGCTGCTCGACGATCCAGCGCAACTGGAGCAGGCCCGCGCCGGCGCCGAACGGGCGCGGCGAGAGCTGACCTGGGAGGCGTCCGCGCAGGCGCACCTCGCGCTGTACCGGGAGCTGCTCTGAGCTTCGAAGACGTGATCAGGCGGCAGCTCGACCTCTTCGTGGAGGAGTCCGCCAACCTGATCGCGGCCTGCGACGCGGCCGAGCGCGCCTACGATGCCGCCGCGCGCGACGAGGCGGAGGAGCGCTACAGCGAGTACCTCGATCTCGTCGAGACCGGAACTGAGCGCCTCGCCGAGCTACGCGACACCTTCTCGTCCGCGATGGAGGAAACAGCGGCAGAGCAGTACGAGCACGAGTTCAATCGGGCGGTACAGGCTCGGCTGCCGCGGTTCGCGCTCGGGATCGAGAACGCCTAGCCGGACGAGGACACGAACGGCTTGCAGGCGGGCTCGTCGGCCATCGCGTTGTTTACTTCCCCGAAGTCGTACTTGTTCTCGAGGCTGGAGAAATGCCGGCCGGTCGCGGCCAGCTCGCTCTGAATCGTCTGCGCGAGCGCGCCCAGGCCCGTCGTCAACGCCTGGGGAGTCGCCTGGAGCTTCTTCGCCCGCGTGCCGGCGCGATCGAACGTGTTGCGAGCCTGCGTGAGGCTTGCCTCGAGATCCCTCTGGATCGCCTCACCGTCCTTGACCGCAGGCGCTCCGGCCGCCTTCACGTCGTCGACCAACTTCTCCGTGCTCTTCTCGGACTTCTCGAGGAACGTGACGAGCTTCTCCTTGACCGATTTCGGGTCGCTGCTCGCGCGGATGTCTGCGCTCAGTTGCTGGCTCCCGGCCCTGAGGTCGTCCTCCCAGGTCTGGAGCGCGCCGCAGACGGACGACGCCCACTCGTCAGGCTTGGTGCCCGAGGAGCTCGAGCTGCTGCCTCCACCCCCGCCGCACGCCGCCGCGCCCAAGATGAGCGTTCCCGCCAAAAGGAGGACGAGGAGGCGCACGCGGCGATCCTAGCGGTGCCCGAAATGGTGCGCTTCGGGGAGAGCGGAGACGAGATCGGGAGCGCCTGAGAGCTTCCGTGCCAGCGGCGCGAGGGTCTCGAGCTCGCGGACGACGACGTTTTGGTTCCGCTCCACCCGCTCGAAGACGCCGCGGGCGAGGATCAGGGGCTCGCCGCGGACGATCGCCCTGTGCCGCTCGTAGACCTGTGGTGGGACGATCAGGTTCACCTGGCCGAACTCGTCCTCGAGGAGCATGAAGACGACGCCGTTCGCGGTGGCGGGGCGCTGACGGGCCACGGCCATTCCGGCCACGGCCACGCGAGACCTGTCAGGTGCCTGGCACAGGTCGTGGCTCGAAAGGACACCTTGGGGGAGATGCGGGCGGATCAGCTCCATCGGGTGCACGTCGACCGAGAGGCTCGTGCGGCGGTAGTTGGCGAGCATCTCCTCCCACTCGGTCAGCTCCGCAAGCTCGGGCGTCTCGGCGGTCGGGTCGAGCGGGAGGGCGAGCTGGCGTTCCACGCCCCCGGAGCCCGGGACGCTCTGCGAGCGCGGGACGAGGCCGAGCTCCCAGTACAGCGCCCGGCGCGAAGAGCCCAGCCCGTGGCACGCACCGGATGCGATCAGGCTTTCGAGGCCTTCCTGCCCGATCGCGGTCCGCTGGGCGAGGTCGACGACATCCTCGAACGGCGCCGCCGCCGCGACCGCCTGCGCATCGTCCGCGCCGAGTGACGTCACGTACTCGAGCCCGATCCGAACCGCGCCGTCCTCGATCGAGCACTTCGCCTGGCTGCGGTTGACGTGCGGAGACCGCACCTCCACCCCGCGCCGCTGCGCGTCGCGGACGAGGCTCGCCGGCGGATAGAAGCCCATCGGCTGCGCGTTGAGGAGCGCGCACAGGAACTCGCCCGGATAGTGGTGCCGCAGCCAGGCCGACTGGTATGCGAGCAGCCCGAACGCGGCCGCGTGCGACTTCGGGAAGCCGAAGCCGGAGAAGCCGACGAGCTTGTCGTAGACCTCGTCAGCGAGCTTCGCGTCCACTCCCTTCGCGACCGCGCCCTCGACGAACCGGGCGCGAAACGCCTCGATCGCCTCCTCGCTCCGCTTGCGGCTCATCGCGCGCCGCAGCCCCTCGGCCTCCCCCACGCTGAACCCTGCGAGCGCGATCGCGACCTCGAGCACCTGATCCTGGAAGACGACGACGCCGAGGGTCTCGCGGAGCGGCTCTGCCAGCAGCGGGTGGTCGACCGGCGGCACGAAGCTCGGGTCCTGGCGGAGTCGCTTGCGGTGCTCGATGTACGGATGGACCGCCTTGCCCTGGATCGGCCCCGGGCGGACGAGCGCGACCTGGACCGTCAGGTCGTCGAGGTTTTCCGGAAGGGTCTGGAGCACGCTCTGCATCTGTGCTCGGCTCTCGATCTGGAAGTCGCCGACGGTGTCCGCGCGCTGAATGTCGTCGTAGACGTCTGGGTCGTCGAGCGGGATCCGCGACAAGTCGAGCAGCTCGTGGTGTCCCGCAGAGATTTGGACGACGCAGTCCTCGACTGCGGACAGCATGCCGAGGCCGAGCAGGTCGATCTTCAGGAAGCCCGCGTCGGCGCACGAATCCTTGTCCCACTGGCAGATCCGGCGCCCCTCCATCGCGGCCGGCTGCACCGGGACGAGCTCGACGAGCGGCCGGCTGGAGATGACCATTCCGCCCGGGTGCTGGGAGATGTGCCTCGGGAGGCCGGCGATCTCGCGCGAGAGCACGCCCAGGGCTCGCCAGCGACGTGAACGGAGCTTCGCGTCGCCGTCCGGGAGCCTGGCGACCTCCTCCTCGACCCGCTTCGGATTGCCTTCGGTGACGCGTGCGAGGCGCTCGAGCTCGGCGAACGGGAGCCCGAGCGCCTTGCCGAGGTCGCGAATCGCGCCGCGGGAGTGGTACGTGGAGAAGCTCGCGACGAGGGCCGCGTGCTCGTGCCCGTAGCGCTCGGTGAGCGCGACGATCAGCTTCTCGCGGATGTCGCGCGGGAAGTCGAGGTCGATGTCCGGGATGGAGTCGAGCTCCCGGTTGAGGAAGCGGCCGAGCGAGAGCCCGGCCTCGACGGGATCCACGTGCGAGAGACCGGTCAGATAGCAGACGAGCGAGCCGACCGAGCTCCCGCGCCCGCGGCCCGGGGGCAGCGAGTGCCGCGGAGTGTCGCGTCCCCGCACCGCGCGCGCGACCTCCGCGGCCAATTCGAGTACTTCCCAGTGGAGCAGGAAAAATCCCGCGAGCCCGAGGTCGGCGATCAGGGCCAGCTCCTCCTCGAGTCGCGCGCGTGCTTTTCGCTTCAGACCGTTCGTACCGCTGTACCGGGCCTCGAAGGCGCGGTTGCAGACGCGGGTCAGCTCGGCGATTGCGGGCTCGTCGCGGTCGGAGAAGTCCGGATAGCGGTAGCCGAGCTCGTGGGTGAGGTCGAACTCGAGCCGTTCGGCGAGCTCGGCGGTGCGGGCGACGGCGTCACGGTCGTCGGAGAAGCGCTCCGCCAGCGCGTCGGGTGCGAGCAGGACGCATTCGTGGTTTCCGCGCCGCTCTCGTTCCGCGCCTTCGAGCGACGTCCTGTGCCGGATTGCGACCATCGCGTCCTGGAGCAGCGCGCGCCGGCGGTTGTGCGCGTGCACGTTCCCGGTGACGACGGTCTGCACGCCGATCGTCTCCGCGAGCTGCCGCAGCCGCGCGTTCCGCTGCGCATCTCCCCGCTCGTACGGGCGCTGGAGCTCGACGAAGAAGCAGTCACGCCCGAAGACCGACGCGAGCTCGGCCGCGCCGTTGCCGTTGCGGACCGCGAGCCCCTCCCGCGCGCAGCCGGACAGGCAGACGAGGCCCTCGTGGTAGGCGGCGAACAGGTGCCGGTCCAGGCTCGGCGGGATCGGCTCTGTCGGTTTTGGACGAGTTTCCGCGTGCGCGGCGGTCAGGAGCCGGCACAGGTTCGCGTAGCCGCGTGGGGACTCGACTAGCAGCGTGACATGCGACCCGTCCGACAGTGTCACCTCCGCACCGGTGATCGGCCGAACGCCGAACGCCTTCGCCGCATACGCGAACTCGAGCGACCCGTAGACGCCGTCGTGGTCGGTGAGCGCCAGCGCCTCGTAGCCGAGCTCCGCGGCGCGGGCGGCGAGCTCCTCCGGATGAGAAGCGCCGTCGAGGAAGGAATAGGCTGAATGGCAGTGCAGCTCGACGAAGCTCACGCGATCTTTCTAGGCCCCGGCGAGGGCGAGCAGCTTCCCGGTCGGCGGCGTGAGCTCCGCGTTAAGTACGAAGGTGGCGAGTTCGAGGTGCTCGAGTTCTGGTGCGAGCCGGGATTCGGGCCGATCGAGCCTCACATCCACGAGGATCACGCCGACTCGTTCTACGTCCTCGAGGGCGAGGTCGAGTTCACGATCGGCGACGAGACCAGGCGCGCAGGGCCTGGAACCTGGGTTGCAGCGCCGCCCGGAGTCCGCCACGGGTTTGCCATCCCAGGGCCCGAAGGCGCTCATTTCCTCAACATCCATGCGCC
>VAXT01000015.1:6497-21011 GCA_005883245.1 Actinomycetota bacterium
AGCCACTGGTTTTTTCATCCCGGTAGACGACTGCGCGCTCGCCGCCCTCGAGGACGACATCGAAGTAGCGCCGCTGCACCGGCTCCTCGGTCCACCAGCGGTCGACGACGCGCCACTCTTCACGCACGAGCGCCACCGGTCTGCGATTCACCCTCCGCGGCGTACCGTCCAGATCGGGCTCGACCTGGACCGGCCGCGGCGAGTTCAGTCGTCCCGCGCGACTCGACACGGGGGAACCCAGGGTTCCCCCGTGGGCCCCCTCCTTCCCGCCTTCCACGTTCACTCGCCTCATGGGCTGCGCTCGGGCTAAGCCCGGCTCCGCCCACCGGCTGCTATCCGCGACCCAGCTGGCTCAGGGGCGGTCATTCATCTCTTGCGACAAGAAGGGCGCGCTGCTCCGGAATCCGCGACCAGGGCGCCACCTCCACGACCGTGCACACACCCCCCTCGCCGGTGCTCGCCTTCACCTGGCGGAGCCCGTCGCGGAGCATCCCCTGCAGCTCGTCGCCCTCGGGACGCACCAGCATCAGCTGCTGGCCCGTCGACTCCGTGAGCTCGAGCGCCTCCAGCTTCAGCTTCAGGAGCGGCCCCGGGATCTCGGCGAGCTTCGGCCCGAGCGCGACGCGCAGCCGATCCGCCTCCGCGAACGGCTCGCGCAGCGTGAGCTGCCTGCGCCAGGAGCCGCCGCCGACGAGCGTCGCCGACAGCGCGACCTTGCGCAGGAACCGCTCGCCCAGCTCCGCTCGCCCGAGGAGGCGCTCGACGAGTACCGCGAGCGCGCGCCGTAGCGTGAGCTCGTTCCCGATCGCCTCGGGGAACTCGAGCGTCTCGATGAGCTCGGCAGGGGCCCGTCTTCCCCGCACGCGCCCGCGGTCTCGTCCTCTCGCCAGGCTCCAGGCGCGCCGCCCGTCCGGCCCCAGTCGTTCGGATACGGCGCCGCCCGGTAGCCCAGCAAGCTCACCGACGTTGCGCACGCCGAGCTCCTCGAGCTCGCGTCGCCGCTCTCCAGCGAGAGGGAGCAGGGCGAGCGGAAGAGGCGCGAGGAACTCACGCGTGCGCTCGTCGGCAACGATCAACACCTGCCCGGGGCGCGCCACGTTCGCCGCAGCGAGGGCGGCGAACCGGCGCCCCGCAGCGCCGGCGCGTGGATCCCAGGCAGAGCCGACGGCGGCCAGGGCGCGCTCGAGCGCAGCCTCAGCACCGCCGTAAAGCCGTTCGACACCCCGCGTCTCGAAGTAGACGCAGCCGAGATCGCCCGAGTCGACCTCGAACCCCGCGTCCTCGAGCCGGCGCAGGATCTCCTCCCAGGCCTGCTCGGCCGCGGACGGGTCCTGCTCGACGAGGACGAGCTCGGGACAGGTGGCAAGCGCCTCCCCCATGCGCATGCCCGGCTTGACGCCCTGCGCGTCGGCCGCGGCGGTCACCGAGCCGATCAGCGGCTCGGCGGGCGCGAGCGCGGCGGGTCGCAGCGCGAGCGAGGGCCGAGCGCGCAGTGCCGCCCGCAGCTCGAAGCCCGGGATGAGGACGCATGCCACCATACGAACGTATGTTCTACACGAACACGTGTTCCCCTGTCAAGTCGTCCCTTTCAGACGCGATGATCTGCGTGTGAGCGTCCTCCGCGTACGCAACTTCCGCTACCTGTTCGCGGCGCGCACGATCTCGTTCTTCGGGACGAACCTCGCACCGATCGCGGTCGCGTTCGCCGTGCTCGGGCTCGGCGGCTCCGCGACCCAGGTCGGGCTCGCGTTCGCCGCCTGGACACTCGCGCAGATCTCGACGCTGCTGATCGGCGGCGTCGTCGCCGACCGGCTTCCGCGGCGCCTCGTGATGATCGGGTCGGACGCCGCCAACCTCTGCGTCCGCTTGCTGATGGGCGCGCTCCTCGTCAGCGGCCACGCCGTGATCTGGGAGCTGATCGTGCTCCAGGCCGTGGGCGGCGCGGCGGTCGCGTTCTACTCGCCCGCGTCGGTCGGGATCGTGCCCGAGACGGTGCCCACGCCGCTGCTCCAGCAGGCGAACAGCTTCATGTCGATCGCGCGCTACGCCGCGTTCCCGGTCGGAGCGGCGGCCGGCGGCGCGCTCGTGGCGACGATCGGCCCCGGCTACGCGCTCCTCCTCGACGGTGCGACCTACGGGACGAGCGCGCTGCTGCTGGCGATGATCAGCCTCCCGCCCCGGGCGACGGCAGCCGCGACGAACTTCGTCCGCGAGCTCCGCGAGGGCTGGCAGGCGTTCACGGAGCACACCTGGGTCTGGCTCCTGACCTTCTGGATCTCGCTCTACTTCCTGATCACCTACGCACCGTTCTTCGTCCTCGGCCCGTACGTCGCCAAGCACTCGCTTGGCGGTGCCTCGGCGTGGGCGATCGTCCTCACGGGCGAGGGAATCGGCTCGCTCGCGGGCGGTCTCGCCGGGCTGCGGTTCATGCCGCGCCGCCCGATGCTCGTCATCGGAGCGTTCTTCACGGTCACGGCGCTGCAGTGCGTCCTGCTCGCTCTCGAGGCGCCGGTCGCGGCGATCGGCGCATCCGCCCTGTTGGCCGGCTTCGCGTTCTCGTACGGAACCGTCGTCTGGGACACGACGCTTCAGTCGCTCGTCCCGCGGGAGAAGCTGTCCCGCGTCAGTGGATACAACTGGATGGGCGCGATGATCTTCCTGCCGGCCGGATACGCGATCGCGGGACCGGTGGCGAACGCAATCGGCGTCTCGACCTCGCTCTGGATCGGCGCGGCCTGGATCGTCCTCAGCACGATCGCCGTGCTCAGCGTGCCGGCCGTCCGGAATGTGCGCTCAGTCGTGGCCGGGCGAGAGAACGCGCCTCCGCTCGACGAAGCCGTCGTGCAGGAGGCCTAGGTCCGTGAGGACAGAGGCTCCGCTGCGGGCGGGACCTCGGGCGCCGCCTCGAGCGATTCCCTGAGCGGCAGGGCCGGGATCAGCCACGTGAGCGCGAACGCGATCAGCGAGACGCCCGCCGCCATCAGGAACACCGGATGGAGCGCGGCCGCGAACGCCTCCTCGAACAGCGACCGCACGTTGGGCGGCAGCGCGCGAATCGCCGCCGGGTTCCCTGCCTGCGGCGCGTGCGTCCCCGGAGGAAAGCGCGAGGCGATCTCCACGTGCAGGCGGTTGGCGAAGATGGCGCCGAAGATCGAGACCCCGATCGAGCCGCCGATCTGGCGGAACAGCGTCGACCCCGAGGTCGCGACGCCCATCTGACGCGGGTCGACGGCGTTCTGCACCGCGAGCACGAGCACCTGCATCACGCCGCCGAGCCCGAGGCCGAGGACGACCCCGGCGGCGAGCGCGTGCCACGTCGGCGTGCCGGCCTCCAGCCGCGAGAGCAGGTAGAGGCCGACCGCCATGACAGCCGTCCCTACGATCGGAAACGGCCGGTACCTGCCCCAACGGGTGATCAGGTTGCCGCTCAGGATCGACGTGACGAGCAGCCCACCCATGAGCGGCGTCAACTCGAGGCCGGAGCGCGTCGGGCTCGAGCCCTTCGTCACCTGCAGGTACAGCGGCAGGAACGTGATCGCGCCGAAGAGCGCGAAGCCGACGATGAAGCCGACGGCGCTCGTAGTCGCGAACGTCCTGTTGCGGAAGAGCGAGAGCGGCAGGATCGGCTCCTCGGCCCGGCTCTCGACGAAGACGAACGCGGGCACGAGGACGATGCTCGCCAGGATCAGCGCGACGATCTGCGGCGACCCCCACGCCCAGGTCGTCCCGCCGAGGCTCGTGAAGAGCACGATCGAGGTCAGCGCGCCGGCGAGCAGGGCGGCGCCGAGGTAGTCCATCGCGTGCCGCCGTAGCTCGGTCGGGGCGTGGAACGCGATCGCGATCACGGCCAGCGCGACGATCCCGACCGGCAGGTTGACGTAGAAGATCCAGCGCCAGCTGAGGTTGTCCACGAAGAACCCGCCGAGGAGCGGCCCGATGATCGTCGCGAGGCCGAACACGGCGCCGAAGTAGCCCTGGTACTTGCCCCGCTCGCGCGGCGGGATGATGTCCCCGACGACCGCGAGCGTGACGACGATCAGCCCGCCCGCGCCGAGGCCCTGCAGCGCACGGAACCCGATCAGCTGGGTCATGCTCTGCGAGAGCCCGCAGAGCGCGGAGCCGACGAGGAAGATCCCGATCGCGGACTGGAGCACGATCTTGCGGCCGAAGAGATCTCCGAGCTTGCCGTAGAGCGGGCCGGAGACGGTCGCCGTCAGGAGGTACGCCGTGACGACCCAGGACAGGTGGTCGAGGCCACCGAGGTCGCCGACGATCGTCGGCAGCGCCGTGGAGACGATCGTCTGGTCGAGCGCGGCGAGCAGCAGGACAAGCAGGAGCGCGCCGAAGATGAGCCGCACCCGCCGGCGCGACTCGGTCATCGGCTCACGTCCTCCCGCAGCGTCGTCCTACAGCTCTCCGGGCATCGCGTAGCGGTAGAAGAAACGGCCCAGCCCACCCTCGTTGATCGCGGTCATCAGGCCGAGGTGGTCCTCGAGCATCCGCGCGCTCCCGAGACCGCCGGCCGAGACCGGATGGAAGCCGGCGTCGCGGATCAGGAGCTCGGTGACCCCGACCGCGCCGCTCTCGGCCGCGTAGAGGCAGCAGGGCGGAACGCGCTGCGAGTCGATCTCGTCGTAGAGGGCCGCGTAATTGCAGTTGAACGCTTTTGCCACAGGACCGCTCACGTGCGACTTGACCTGGTGCGCGAGCGACTCGAACGCCTCGTCGCGGCCGGTGAACGCATTCGTCGCGTCGAGCACGATCGCGTCCCCGATCCCGGCCACCTTCGTGAACGCGTTCTCGATCGCGTTCGACGGAATCGCGACGAGCACCGCGTCCGAGCCCGTGGCGTTGCCGCCTTCGCTGCCGAACTCGGTCACGTCGTGCCCCGTAGCCCGCCAGCGCTTCGCGAGGCCTCCGCCGATGTTTCCCCTGCCGATCGTCGCAATCTTCATCCGCTCACTCCTCTCGACCGAGCGCGAGGGCGGAACTCGCCCACGCGCAATACTCGACTAAAGAAAACGAATCGTTCACACCGTCATATCACCTGGATGCAGGGCGCGAACCTCGATGAGATCGAGGGCGTCTATCGACACAGATTGCCCGAGTTCCTGCGGGTCGCCGCGGCGATGCTCGGGGATCGGGAGGCTGCGCGGGATGCAGTGCAAGAGGGCTTTGCGATCGCAGTGCGGAAGCGGAGGAGCTTCCGCGGCGACGGTCCGCTCGAGGCGTGGCTGTGGCGCGTCGTCGTCAATGCGGCCCGCGAGCATGGGCGGCGGCGAGGCGAGGTGCTCGATCCGGACGTGCTCGCGCGTGCGAGTGGGAACGGCTCGCTCCCAGACGAGCCCGACGCCCGAGTGCGGGCGGCGCTCGCGCTGCTTCCCGAGCGGCAGCGCCTCGCGCTCTTTCTGCGCTACTACGCCGATCTCGACTACCGGACGATCGCGGAGACGTTGTGCATCGCGGTCGGGACCGTGGGCGTGACGTTGAGCAACGCTCAGGCGAAGCTTCGTAAGCTGCTCGAGGAGGTCGCTCGATGAAGGACCTCCTCGAGCCGCTCGTCGAACCGTTCGACAACGAGCCGGGCGACTGGGCCGATGTCGTTGCGCGAGCGGGACGCCAACATGTTCCGCGTAAGCTCGCCCTTGCCGGAGCGCTCGTCGTGTTGGGGCTGGCCCTCGCAGTACCTCTCGGCCTCGCCGGCCGCGTCATCGGTCTCTTCAAAGACGAGGGAAAGCCGATACCCGTCGGCAGTCTGAGCCCGTCTGACCGCAGCATGCTCGTTCTGAGCATGTGCAGTCACGTCCAGCTCGTCACACCCCGTGGACAGGCTCCCGAGAAGCGCTGCGCCGACGGCCCGCCTACGATCACCGAGATCGCAAACAACGGGAAGCGCCGATACTGGAAGGTCGCCTTCCCGAACGGCAGCCAGTGTCTTGCCTCAGGGCGCGTCCGCGGATACCGCGAGACCGGCGGCGGCCGGAGTCACGTCGGGATGATGACCTGCGGAAAGGGCCGCAACCTCTTTCCGAGCCCGAAGCGCCCGATCACCGTCGATGCCGCGATCAGCCTCAGCCGAGGCGCCCCGCGCGCACGATTGCTCAAGGCATCCGGCCTAGCCGGCGAAGGCGTGGCGAGCGTCGGCTTGATCGAGAAGAGCGGCGACGTCCTGAGGACGAAAGTGGAGGGTCGCACCTACGAGTTCGCTCGCCCACCGGATCGAGCGTGGGAATCGATCGCCGCCTACGACGATTCCGGAGGCGAGGTTTACCGTGAGTCCCTTCACCTCGAAGCCTTCCCCCGGCCGCACACAGGAGCCCGACCTCCGAAACCGCCGCCTCCTCCGCCTCTTCCGGCGTTGCCCAAGCAGTCGCCCTTGCAGCACGGTGAAGCTTCAGGAGCCACGATCGATGTCTATCGCTCCGGCCTCGTCGCGGTGCATCTGATCAAGGGAAGCCGCCCCTACGACCTGTTGCGGCCAGCAAAGAGGGCTGATCAACGCGTCAACGTCGCCTGCGCCCGCCTCGCCTACGGCGCGGGTCGGTGGGCATCGCTCGGTGCGGGCATCAGCGTTCCCTTCGGCTCCGAGATGCGCGCCGCCGTAGGCACGATCAGTCCGATTCAGATGCGGGGTGAGGTGCCCCGACCACCGTACGACGGTTGCTGGCTGAAAGGGACGTTCGGGCTCCGCTGGAACGACTCGCGTGGAATGCATGCGGCGGTCGAGGTCGCGTTCACACCGCTCGGACGCCGCTACTTTGCCGAGCTCGCAGCCGCGCAGGATCTTGGGCTGTTCATGCGCACATCACAGATGCGGTCGATTCGCGCAGGCATGCGAGACGATCGCGTTCCAAGCGGGGCGCGCATCGCGAGCAAGTTTCCGTCCCGAGTCGTCGGGCTGGGCGAGAGAACTGACTCGGCCCCTCCGGGAAGCATCGGGGTCTGGAGCAACGGACGGAACATTGTCGTCGTCTCCCGCGTCGCCGAAGATGGACGGCGCATGTACGTGAGCCTCCGCAATGGCGCGTTCGGCCCGAACAACCTCGCCGGCCTCAAGCAGATCTACTACTAACGGGTCGTGATCTCGGCGGAGCCGTCGACCATGCGGCTGAGGCGGGGAACAGCGTCCAACGCGCTGACCTGCGCGCAGAAGGCGATGTCATCCTCCAGGCCCGGCGGGCCGTACGTGCGGGCTAGGAGCCCCTCGTGGGCGTCCGGCCACGCACTCGCGATCGCGTCCGTCGCCTTCGCCGCGTCGGACCGCTCAGCTCCGAGCAGCTGGACGATCCGGCCGGCGCAGTAGGCGTCGTCGAGCGCGAACCTGCCCTGAAAGCCGGCGCAGACGATCACCACGTCCTCCCCACGCTCGCGCGCCGCAGCTGCGACCGCGTCCAGGTTGAGCAGGCTGCCGAGGAGCACCTCGTCGGCCCGCGAGGCGGTCTCGAGGATCGCCCGTGTCCCGTTCGTCGTCGAGAAGATGACCGACCGGGCTCGCGGCTCGCCCAGGAACTCCCGCGGCGAGGCGCCGACGTCGAAGCCCTCGATCCGGACCGCCTCCCGCTCGCCGCCGAGCAAACCTTCGCCGAGCTGGTCTCGGAGAGCTCGGGCTTCGTCGACCTCGCGGCAGCAGTAGACGCGTTCGTAGCCCGAAGCGAGCGCCTGCGAGATCGTCGAGGTAGCACGGAGGACGTCGACCACGATTCCCAGCGGTGCATCCATTGGAACCGCCTCCCCGGGCGTAAAGGCGACGTGGACGCGCATCCCCCCACTACGCTACCTCGGTGGCCACCGAGCAGGCGAAGATGTACTGCTATCGGCACCCGAAGCGCGAGACGGGGGTGTCGTGCTCCGAGTGCGGCCGGGGCATCTGCCCGGACTGCATGGTCTTCGCTCCCGTGGGCATCCGCTGCCCTGACCACGCGGGGCGAGTCCAGGGGGCGTCACGGGTGACGCAGGGTGTCCGCCGCGCCTCGTACGAAGGCCAGGGCGCGCTCGTGACCAAGATCCTGATCGGGATCAACGTCCTCGTCTTCCTGGTCAACCTCGCTCAGGGCTCGAGCCTGACCCAAGTGTCCGGGAGCCTGTTCGAGAAGGGCGCGCTGTTCGTTCCGGGCGGCCTCGACCAGGGCGAGTGGTGGCGGCTGATCACGGCCGCGTTCCTGCACGCGAGCCTGATCCACCTCGGGATGAACATGCTCGTTCTCTGGTTCGTCGGCACGCCGGTCGAGCAGGCGGTCGGGCGCGGGCGGTTTCTCGCCATCTACATCGTCTCGGGGCTCGCCGGCTCGGCGGGGGCGATCATCTTCAGTCCCAACGCGGTCACGGTCGGCGCTTCGGGTGCGATCTTCGGAATCCTCGGCGCGGCGCTCGTCCTCGAGGCGCAGCGCAGCTACGTGCTCGGTGGGCAGGCGCTCGGCTTGATCGCCGTCAATCTCGTGCTCACCTTCGCGATCCCGAACATCTCGGTCGGCGGGCACGTCGGCGGACTGATCGGCGGAGCGCTAAGCATGCTCGCGTTCTCCCGCCTCGGCCGGACGCATGGGATCTACGGGCGCCCCGGCCTGCTCGGAATCGCCGGGGTAATCGCCGTCGGAGTGGCCAGCGTGCTGGTCGCCTACTTCAGAGTGCAGGGCCTGACCGCCTAGCCGCCGGCGGAAACCGCCTCGATCCCCGACTCCTTCAGCGCCGCTTTCGCGGCGGCCAGGCGTGCCAGCGGGACGCGGTACGGGGAGCAGGACACGTACTCGAGGCCGAGCTCGTGGCAGAACGCGACCGACGTCGGCTCGCCGCCATGCTCCCCGCAGATGCCCATCTTGAGGTCCTTCACGCTCCGGCCGCGCTCGACCGCGATGCGCATGAGGTCGCCGACCCCGCCCTGGTCGATCGTCTCGAACGGGTTCCGCTCGAGCACGCCGTCCTCGAGGTAGCGCGTCAGGAACTTGCCCTCCGCGTCGTCGCGCGAGAAGCCGAGCGCCGTCTGCGTGAGGTCGTTCGTCCCGAACGAGAAGAAGTCGGCGTGCTCCGCGATCTCGTCCGCGCGAACGCACGCACGCGGGAGCTCGATCAT
Organism: Actinomycetota bacterium; assembly: GCA_005883245.1. Classification (GTDB taxonomy): domain Bacteria; phylum Actinomycetota; class Thermoleophilia; order Gaiellales; family Gaiellaceae; genus VAXT01. The sequence continues at coordinate 15,565 of VAXT01000015.1, forward strand.
CGTCCCGACCAGATACTCGAGCTCGCCCTCCTCGTCGGCCGTCGCGATCGTCATCGCCCGCAGGCGCCTCAGCTCCTCGCCGAAGCCGACGAGCGGGTGCATGATCTCGACGAAGCATGGGGTTCGCCTCCTGGAGCGCCCTGATCCGCTCGCGCATCTTCGCGTCCGTCGCCTCCTCGAGGGGCGGCAGGAACTCGTGCAGCGGCGGGTCGAGCAGGCGGATCGTGACCGGCAGGCCCGCCATCGCCTCGAAGATGCCCTCGAAGTCGGCCTGCTGGTGCGGGAGCAGCTTGTCGAGGGCGCGGCGCCGCTCGTCCTCGCTCGAGGCCATGATCATCTCGCGGACGACCGGGAGGCGGTCCTCGGCCATGAACATGTGCTCGGTTCGGCAGAGCCCGATGCCCTGGGCGCCGAACTCGCGCGCCTTGGCGGCGTCCTCGGGCGTGTCCGCGTTGGCGCGCACCTTCAGGCGCCTCAGCTCGTCGGCCCAGCCGAGGATCGTCTCGAAGTCCTCGTTGATCTGCGGCGGGACGAGGTCGACCGGGCCCAGGATCACGCGTCCGGTGCCGCCGTCGATCGTGATCACGTCCCCTTCGCCGAGCTCGTGGCCGTCCAGCGACGCCCTTCCGGCCGCGGCGTCGACCGCGAGCGCCTCGCAGCCGGCGACGCAGGGCTTGCCCATCCCGCGCGCAACGACCGCCGCGTGCGACGTCATGCCCCCGTGTGCAGTCAGGATTCCCTTCGCGGCGATCATCCCGTGGATGTCGTCCGGGGTCGTCTCCCAGCGGACGAGGATCACGCTCTCGCCGTTCTTGCCCCGCTCGGCCGCGGTGTCAGCGTCGAAGACGATCTTTCCGGAGGCCGCGCCCGGTGAGGCGTTCAGCCCCTGTGCGACGACCTCCGCGTCCGCGGCCGGGTCGATCATCGGGTGCAGGAGCTGGTCGAGCTGGCCCGGGTCGATACGGGCGACTGCGTCTTCCCGCGAGATCAGGCCCTCTCCGACCATGTCGACCGCGGACTTGAGCGCCGCCGCGGCCGTCCGCTTCGCGCTGCGCGTCTGCAGGAGGTAGAGGCTCCCGTCCTCGACGGTGAACTCGATGTCCTGTACGTCCCGGTAGTGCTCCTCGAGGCGCCGCATGGTTGCCGTGAGCTGCTCGAAGGAGCCGGGCATGCTCTTCTCCATGCGCTCGAGCGGCTCCGGCGTGCGGATCCCGGCGACGACGTCCTCGCCCTGCGCGTCGGCCAGGAACTCGCCGTAGAGCCCCGCCTCGCCCGTCGACGGGTCACGCGTGAAGGCGACGCCCGTCCCAGACTGGTCGCCTTTGTTGCCGAAGACCATCTGGACGACGTTGACGGCTGTGCCGAGGTCGTCGGGAATGTGATGTGCCCGGCGGTAGACCTGCGCGCGCGGGTTGTCCCACGACTCGAACACGGCGCGCACGGCTCGTGACAGCTGTTCGCGGGCGTCCTGCGGAAAGGCGTTGCCCGTCTCGCCCTCGTAGATGCCGTTGAAGGTCTCGACCAACCCGGCCATGTCCTCGGCGGACAGGTCGACGTCGAGCGCTGCGCCGCGCTCCTCCTTCAGCTTCGACAGCGCCTCTTCGAACAGGTGCCCGTCGACTCCGTCGACGACCTCGCCGTACATCTGGATCAGCCGCCGGTACGAGTCGTTCGCGAAGCGCGTGTTGCCGGTCCGCTCGGCGAGCCCGCGCACCGCGTCGTCGTTGAGCCCGAGGTTGAGGATCGTGTCCATCATCCCGGGCATCGAGACCGCGGCGCCCGAGCGCACGGAGACGAGCAGCGGGTCGCTCGGGTCGCCAAAGCGTTTGCCGGTCTTCTCCTCGAGGGCCGTCAGGTGGCGCTCGATCTCCGTCTCGAGCCCCTCAGGGAGCTCGCCGCCGCTCTCGATGTACGCGCGGCAGGCGTCGGTCGTGATCGTGAAGCCGGCCGGGACCGGCACTCCGAGCTGCGTCATCTCGGCCAGGCCGCTGCCCTTGCCGCCGAGCAGGTCGCGGCCTCCCTCGGAGGGCTCGTCGAAGTCGTAGACGAAGCGGTTCGGGGGCACGCCCTTCAGATCTTCCCATTTTCTCGGGCGCCCACAGCCGCCCGAGAAAAGTGAAGTCGCGCCGGCCTAGCCGGGGCGACGAACCGTAGGTGATGGACTTCGGCGATCGGCCAGCCAGGCGAGAGCGCGCAGCCCGAGCCAAACGGGGGTCAGCAGGACGTAGAAGACGAGGATGGCCAGTCCGAGCACGGACAGCCAGGCTGCCCAGCGCCAGACCGGGACGGGGGGCTTCGGCGTGGGCACGGTCCCAAGTATCCCGTGCCGGGCTCGAGCGCTACTTGGGCACCAGCGACTGTCGGTCGACCTCGCTCCCGTCGGCCCGGAGCCCGATCACCTCGGTGGGCCGCCTGGCAGGCTCGAGGTTCGCGGCCGGCGTGGCCCACAGCACGAAGCCGCGGGTCGGCGTCACGTCCGTGCTCGAACCGTCGGCGAAACCGATGCGCACGGTCTTCACGTCCGATCGGACGCGGCCCTCGACGAAGTGCGGCGGAAAGCCTGTGCTGACCTGGAGCGCGCCGTCGGGCCAGGTCGGTCGATTGCAGTCCACGCCCACGCCGGTGTGCTGCTTGTCGACGTGCATCGTCACGAACACGCACTCGCCGCCGTCCGTCGACGGGCCGACCGCCAGCGACCCGGTCACGCCCTCCGGACCGGAGACGCGAATGAGCGTGGTCGCCCGACCGCGCGCCGGAGCCGCCGTCGGGGCGAAGTCATTCCAGGGCGGACTGACGCCGATCACGCGGCCTTCCGCGTCGTAGGAGATGAGCCGGGCGGGCAGGTTCGCGCGCGGGAGATCGATGACGTACGCGTTGTCCTGTAGCGCGACCTCAGCACGCTGGCCGTCCGCGAGCAAGGCTTCCATCCGGTCGACGTCGTCGCTCGCCACTCCGCTGACAGTGACGAAGCCGGAAGACCCGTTGCCCATGAGCTCACTCGAGATCGGCCCCTGCTCGAAAACCTCGGGGTACGGCATGCATCCGCCCCCTGCTCCGCCGCTGCGGCCCACGGTGGCGATGCAAAGCCCGGCCGCCGGCTCTCCCGGCCGATTGGCGTTCAGCGTCAGCACGATGCGGATCGGCTGATCTGAATCGGGGGTCAGCACGCGCCCGAACAGCACGTTCGTCTCGCCGTTGCGCGGGCGAAGAATGCTCGCGTGAGCCCGCGGTGGAAGCACGTCCAGCGACTCGCCGCGCGCCTCTCTCGCGTCCAGCCAACCGATGCGCCCGCCGCTGACACGGCGCTCGATCCTCGGCGCAGGAGGAGCGGCCTTGCCCGCTCCGATTGCGCCGTTTCCGAACGGCGCTGGTGCGAAGGGCACCACGAGCAGCCCGCCGTCGGTGCGCGCCCAGACCCGGCTCACACGCTGCCCCACTTCGGGATTCGGGGCGACGTACAGGAACGCGTTCGCGGTGGCGGGAATGTCGTGCCTGCCTGCGTCGTCCTCGAGCACGACACTGCGCACCGCGTCGGTCGTGATGCCCGCGGTGATCTGCAACTTCGACGAGTTGTAGCGATCGACTCCGTACCAGGCCACCTTGTCGCCTTTGCCGAAACCCTGATCGACGATGACGACCCTCGCAGGACCGCCTGCGCGCCTGAGCTCGGCAAGGGGCGCGCAGCTCATCGTCGAGCCCGCGGCGCTGCCGGTGACCCTCACCCGAAGGCACAGGGTGCTCGAGCCGGAACGAAAACCGAGGAGATCGACGGTCGCGTCCTCCGTCTTCACCGTCGTCAGATGCCGAAGCTCGGTGCCCTGCGGGAATCGCAGCCACGACCGTGCATTCGCCTGATCGAAGTCCCGCTGCTCCTGCTCGGAGGCACGCGTCCCGGGCTCGCCCGTGAGCCACGACGAGAAGTCTTCGAGCCCGCGTGCGATTCCGGCTCCGAGCGGCGTGGCTGCGACGAGAAGCGCTACGGCGACCAGCGCTCCCACGGAAGCTCCCCAACGCCTCCGACGACGCTCGCGCGCCAGACCTGAGCGGGTCACGACTTCGGTCCAGTTCCGACGAGCGTCGAGCGGGACCAGCTCGTGCAGCTCAAAACGCAGTTTGTCGTCCAGGTCGATCATCTCGGAGCCTCCTGGATGTTCCGTCGCAGGTTTCGGTGAGCAGCGTTCAACGTCGCGGATACGGTTCCGACCTCGACGCCGAGCACCTGCGCGATCGTCCGGTAGTCGAGATCGGCGTAGTAGCGGAGAAAGAGCGTCTCCCGCTGCCGCTCAGGAAGCGCCGCGATCTGCTCGCGCAGTCCGGTTGCCTCCGGCCGGCCGTTCGAAGAACCGAGCTCCGCCGTCTCCAACGGCTCGGTCAGTGGCTCCCGCGCGATGCGCCGGGCCTCGTTGACTACGATGCGCCAGACCCACGCCTCGAGCGAACCGCTGCCACGAAACGACCGCCGGTCGCGTACGGCCGCAGTGAAACCCGCCTGAACGGCGTCGCGCCCACGGTCGAGGTCTCCGCAGATCGCCGCCGCGACGCGGGCGAAATGTCCGAAGCGCTCGAGATAGAGCGTTTCGAGCTGAGCGGGCGTCGCGCCTTTGCGCCTCACATCAATATGAGTGTGACCCGTGCTCTGTTGTTTAGCCGCTAGGACACGGTCGCTTCGGTCTGCCGCTGCTCGACCAGGCGGATCACCCGCGCGGCGGTCTCCTCGATCGAGAGCTCCGTCGTGTCGATCACCGGGCACCCGAGCTTGCGCTGGACGGCCTCCGCGTTCTCGAGCTCCTCGTAGATCTCGAGCAGCTTCGAGTAGCGGTGGTTCGAGCCGCCCATGCGGCGCGAGCGGTTCTTGCGGATCTCCGCGAGGCGCTTCGCATCGATCTTCAGGCCCACGATCTTGGCCGGATCGACGTCGAAGAGCTCGTTCGGCGGGTCGATCCCCTTGACGAGCGGGACGTTCGCCGCGCGGTAGCCGAGGTAGCCGAGGTAGATCGAGAGCGGCGTCTTCGACGTCCGCGAGACGCCCACGAGCACGATGTCCGCGTCGTTCAGCCCACCCGCGATCCCGTCGTCGTACTTGACGGCGAACTCGATCGCCTCCATCCGGCGGAAGTACGTCTCGTCGAGCGGGTGGCGCCCTCCGGCCTGCATCCTTGCCGCCTGGCCCGAGACCTTGGCCACAGCCTCGATCGGCTGGCCGAGCAGGTCGCAGTAGTGGAGCCGCGCGCGCCGGCAGAGCGTCCGCATCTCGGCGCGGAGCTCCGGCTCGACGAGCGTGTAGACGACGACCGCGGGCCGCCCTCTCGCCCGCCGCACGACCTGTGCGAGATCGTCGACGCTCTCGACCATCGGGTGCCGGATCTCCTCGAACGGCTGCTCGGGGAACTGCGCCTCGAGCGCGTGGACGAGGCGGGTCGCCGTCTCGCCGGTCGAGTCGGAGACGA